>JBJTRD010000095.1:0-8416 GCA_046075945.1 Flavobacteriales bacterium | reverse complement strand
TGTACAGACGAGTTAGCGATCAATTTTGATAGCGGCGCTGTCATCGATGATGGCAAGTGTGAGTATACGCCATGTGGCTACGCATTGAATCCTAATTTCAATCCTAAAAAACCGGTATCAGAATGTAATTCACGATTCATTTCTATCAAGGAGGAAGTTGTTGCAGAGGAAGCGCTTGAACAGTGTTCGGATTGTGACATAATTCAGAAGCTCTCCGAAGGAAACGCAACAATTAATGTGTCCTTGAAAATGAATTCCAACGGACGCGTTCAAATTGAATCACCAAAAAAGACGGATGCGCCGGCTAAGTCTAAGTCCAAGTAACGATGACAAGCTTGATGGACATTGTATTAAAAGAAAAAGCCTCCATTGGAGGCTTTTTCTTTTTATCCGTTTTTGGAGTTATTACGCTCCAATCCCCTTGCGTATCAAATTCAACGCACCACCGGCCTTGAACCACTCAATCTGTTGTGCATTGTATGTATGATTCACAGCAATAGTATCTTTCGAACCATCCTCGTGAACGAGCTCCAGGTGAAGCGGCTTGTCTGGCGAGAATGAAATGAGGTCTGTGAAATTCACCACATCGTTTTCCTGAATCTTGTCATAGTCTGCTTCATTGCTGAAGGTGAGCGCAAGCATTCCCTGCTTCTTCAAATTCGTTTCGTGAATACGCGCAAACGACTTCACTAAGATGGCACGAACACCCAGGTGACGCGGTTGCATAGCGGCGTGCTCACGTGAGGATCCTTCACCGTAGTTCTGATCGCCCACAACAAGCGTTGGAACTCCTGCAGCCTTGTATGCACGTTGAACTTTCGGAACTTCATCATACGTTCCGGTAAGCTGATTCTTCACGCTATTCTGTGAACCATTGAAGAAGTTGGTAGCGCCAATGAGCGTGTTATTGGCAATATTGTCGAGGTGTCCGCGGAAACGCAGCCACTGACCGGCCATGGAAATGTGATCCGTAGTGCATTTACCTTTTGCCTTTATGAGGACTCGGGCACCTGTAATGTTTTGTCCGTCCCATTCAGAGAATGGCGCGAGCAGTTGCAGACGTTCGCTGTCGGAAGCCACATTTACTTCTACACCGCTGCCGTCTTCTGCCGGCGCCTGATAGCCCGGGTCTTTCGCATCGAATCCTTTGGTAGGAAGTTCGTCTCCGCTTGGCGGATCGAGTTTTACCTGTTCGCCTTTGTCATTCACCAGCGTGTCGGTAATGGGGTTGAAGGTGAGGTCACCTGCTATTGCCAAAGCGGTAGTCAATTCGGGCGAAGCTACGAATGCGAGCGTATTTGGATTGCCATCGTTGCGGCTCTGGAAGTTGCGGTTGAAGGAGTGCACAATCGTGTTCTTCTCTTTCTTCTCAGCACCCACGCGCGCCCACATACCGATACATGGTCCGCATGCATTGGCGTAAACAGTTGCACCCATTTCGTTGAACGTGTCGATGAAGCCATCGCGCTCTATGGTGTAGCGCACTACTTCACTGCCGGGTGTAATGCTAAACTCGGCCTTGGGCTTGAGATTCTTGGCAATTACTTGCTTGGCGAGCGATGCAGAGCGGGCAATGTCTTCGTACGAGGAGTTCGTGCATGAGCCAATCAATCCAACTTCCACCTTCGTTGGCCAGTTGTTTTTGGCGGCCTCCTCTTTCATCTTCGAAATAGGCGTTGCCAAATCGGGAGTGAATGGACCGTTGAGGTGTGGCTCGAGTTCGCTCAGGTTGATTTCAATAACCTGATCGAAGTATTGTTCAGGATTCGAGTATACTTCTGCGTCGCCTGTGAGGTGCGCTTTGATTGCGTTGGCAAGGTCGGCTACTTCCGAACGGCCGGTAGAACGCAGGTAACGCTCCATGCTTTCATCGTACCCGAATGTCGAAGTAGTAGCTCCGATTTCAGCTCCCATGTTGCAGATGGTTCCTTTGCCTGTGCAAGAGAGCGATTGCGCTCCTTCGCCGAAGTATTCCACGATGCAACCGGTTCCACCTTTCACAGTAAGAATACCCGCAACTTTTAAGATAACATCTTTAGCGGAGCACCAGCCATTAAGCTTGCCAGTGAGTTTGATACCGATGAGTTTCGGGAATTTCAGTTCCCACGCCATACCTGCCATTACGTCCATGGCATCGGCACCACCAACACCGATGGCTACCATACCCAGTCCGCCTGCATTTACCGTATGCGAGTCGGTGCCTATCATCATTCCGCCGGGAAACGCATAATTCTCCAGAACTACCTGGTGAATGATTCCTGCGCCCGGCTTCCAGAAGCCAATTCCGTATTTATTCGAAATCGAAGAAAGGAAGTTGAAGACTTCGTTGTTTTTGTTGAGCGCATCGCTCAAATCTTGTGTTGAACCCACACGAGCCTGGATGAGGTGGTCGCAGTGCACTGTGCTGGGCACGGCTACTTTTTTGCGACCCGCTTGCATAAACTGAAGCAAGGCCATTTGTGCTGTGGCATCTTGCATTGCCACACGGTCGGGAGCAAAGTCGACGTAGCTCTTTCCTCGTTCAGATGCTTCCGATGCATCCCCATTCCAAAGGTGGGCGTAAAGAATTTTTTCGGTAAGGGTTAAGGGTTTGCCGGTTACTTTTCGTGCAGCCTCCACGCGCTGTGGGAAGCGACTATACACGGCTTTAATCATATCGAGATCGAAAACCTTGCTCATCGTTATCAGAAGTTTTTTGTTCGGCCGCGAATGTACGGCGTTTTAAACGACCTTCCATAGTGTGGCAGCCCACATTTCAAGAAGTTTTGCAGACCGTTTGGTCAGATTTTCAACTCGATTTATTGATTGAGGTAAAAGTCGATGAGCCCCCCAGGTGCCGTGATGTATACCTCTCGTTTTTCGTCATCAATCGATTCGAAAAAGTCGCTGTTTAGCGGCAGCAGTATTTCTTTTTTCCCCTGATAAACGACCATGAGCGGGTTGTTGTTCGATTCTTCGATGCGCTCAATGATACCAATGTCGCCATGTTCCGAATCAAACACTCTATACCCGGTTATAGCCCGCAACGCTGCACGGTCAGTGTCGGGTTCGCTCATGTCACTTTTCTGAATGTAAATGGTTGACTTGACCAATGCCTTGGCCTTTTCCTCCGTATCGACACCTTCCAGTTTAACCTTGGCGGCTGTATTGGTTTTGTATTCCAGCAGCTCCACGAAGTAGGGTACCAGCGTGCCTTTCACTTCCAGAAAGAGTATTTCGAGGTCTTCGTAATCGTGAATATCGCCCGTATCGAGTGCTGCGGTCAATTCTCCTTTGAAACCATGTAGCTTGGAGAAATATCCGATTGCGTGTAAGTCATTTTTATCTGGAATAGTCATGTTGTTAGCATTAAAAAAAAAGCCACTCCGCAGAGTGGCTTTGAGAAATTTCAGTTGAATTATGCTTCAGCACTTTCACCTGCTTCTTCAGCAGCGGGGGCCTCGGCAGCAGGGGCTTCCGCCTCTACTTGAGCAGCACTGGCGCTTGCAGCTTCAGCCGCAGCAGTCATTGCCTTCAAACGATTTTCATTTACTTCGCGCTCGTGCTTTAACTTCTTGCTGATGCTATCGCTCTTTTCTTTCGCAAGGAGGTCTTTCTTGCCCTGAACTTTGTTGCCCTTTTCGGTTGCCCAGGCTTCAAAACGCTTGTCTGCTTCTTCTTGAGTGAGAGCACCTTTCAAAACACCTTTTTGAAGATGCTGACGGTACAATACACCCGTGTAGCTTAGCATGGCGCGCACAGTGTCCGTTGGTTGAGCACCATTGTTGAGCCATTGAATTGCTTTTGCATTGTCCAGCTGGATAGTAGCCGGATTGGTGTTTGGGTTGTAGCTACCAATACGCTCGATGAATTTACCATCAAGTGGTGCACGAGCATCTGCTGCTACGATGTGGTAGAAAGGGCTTCCTTTCTTACCGTGACGTTGAAGTCGGAGTTTTACTGCCATGTTGTTTTGTATGTTGGGTGCGAAACCCGGTTAACAATGATTGATTTTAGGGGCGCAAATGTACAGCCTTGTCCTTCAAAAACACGGTACTATTGAAAAAAAAATGGAGATAAAAAAAATAACCGCCAATTTAGAACGTACTTGTCGTCCTTGAGACGTCGGTATTTTCACGTAAAATATGATTAAGTATCTGAAAATAAGCTTTTTTGTTGGGTTGTGCGTATGGGTGTTCTCAATAGAGGCGTCGGCACAATACGAAGAAAATCCTTTGCGTGGTCAACGTTGGTGGACGATTGGCGGGGGTATCAATACGGCCGATTATTGGTCGTGGCAGGGAATGGTTTCATACTCCAAGCGTGGCGAAGGCTCATTAGTTCAGACGCGAATTGCGTTTACGCAAGAACTTTGGATGGCGGCCAATGATAGCTGCACAGAGCGCCACAACAAACTTACAGAGTTTGGATTGCTCTGGGGCGATGGCTGGGGAGGCAAACGCTGGTATGCCACGGGCTCTGTTGGATTTGGTTTTAACGTACGCCAATTTTGCCAAAAGGCTGGCTATGACAATGAGTATGTGACCGGCATAACGCTCGGTGTTCCTGTTCAGATTGAAGCAGGTGTGCGATTGGGTAAATACTCGGGTATTGGCATCGTGGGAGTTGGTAACTGGAACTTTCGTGAACCCTACATGGGAGCTCACTTAGCCTATATTCGGTACCTTGGCAAATGAATACTACCTTCTTCTATCATCCGGAAGCGGCCATTGGGCGAAGCGTTGAATTCGACTCATCGGAAGCAACGCACATAAGCAAAGCTTTACGCTTGAAAAGTGGTGATCTTATCGAGCTTACGAATGGCCGCGGTGAGTTATTCAACGCTGAACTCGAAATCGACAGACATCGGGTTCGTGCGGAAATCCGACAGCAAATTGATTCAATGGATGCTGCAGTTCCGCTGCATCTTGCGATTGCCCCGACCAAAAATGCAGATCGAATTGAATGGCTGGTTGAAAAAGCCATTGAGCTAGGAATAGGTGAAATTAGGTTGATTCAATGCAAGCATTCCGAGCGCAACCGAATGCCGATGGAACGCTTGTACCGGGTTGCTGTTTCAGCGCTCAAACAATCGCGCAGAACACTTCTTCCCGAGATTCACGAAGTGACCGATTTCGAAGCGTGGTTGCCGCTGGTCAATGCAGAGCAGCGCTTTGTTGCGCATTGTATAGATTACTTACCGCGTGTTTTGCTGCGCGACGCCCTTCGGTCCAATTCATCCGTGTGCATTGCCATCGGCCCTGAGGGCGATTTTACTGAACGGGAAATTGAGCAATGTCTGAAGGCTTCATTTCAATCGGTTAGCCTTGGCTCTGCTCGATTGAGAACGGAAACAGCCGCACTGGCCGCTGTGCATACCTTTAACCTTATCAATCAAACTGCTTTATGAAAATGCGTCGTATTTGGGCTGTGGCCTGCATCTGTTTTAGTTTTCTCCCTAGCAGTGCTCAATTCAATGTAATACCGGAACCCGACGAGTGGAATGTGGGAACAGCTCAATTCGCAATCACTGAAAAAACAGTAATTGTTTCAAATAATTCGGCACGCTCCGAAGCTGATTTTTTGGCATCATGGCTGTCAGAAGCAGCGGGCCGTGAGTTCCGGGTGGTCGAAATGAATGAAATGCCCGCGGAAAATTTCATTTTGATAAATGCATCGAAGAAGAGCAGTGAGGTTTCGGAAGATCGATTGAAGAGTTTGCCTGATTCGTTGCGAAAGAAGGTATTGCAGTCCGATCGTTCGCGATACCGGATGAATGTCACAGCGAAGGGCATACTAATCAACGCAGAGTTTGATGAGGGTGCCTTCTATGGCGTGCAAACGTTGCGTCAACTGCTTCCGGTTTCAGCCGAGCAACATGCTTTGAAACTGCCGTATGTATTGCCTACCATGCTCATCAATGACGGCGCACATTTTCCACATCGTGGGTTGCTACTGGATTGTTGCAGGCATTTTATGTCGGTTGATTTTATTAAAAAATATATCGATGCGCTCGCTTACTACAAGATGAATGTGTTGCATTGGCACCTCACCGAAGATCAGGGCTGGCGCATTCAAATCGATAAATATCCCTTACTTACAGAGGTCGGTGCATGGCGCACCGAGAAGGACGGCACGAGGTACGGTGGTTTTTATTCGAAGCAAGAAATACGGGATATTTTAGCCTACGCCGCAGCCCATCATGTTACAATCATTCCTGAAATTGAATTACCCGGTCATTCATCTGCGGCAATTGCCGCCTATCCTGCACTTAGCTGCACGCATCAAAAAATTGAAGTAGAGAATGAGTGGGGAGTATTCAAGGATATTTATTGTGCAGGTGATGAATACACTTTTGAGTTTTTAGAGAACATGCTTACAGAGGTGTGTGAGTTATTTCCTTCTGCCTACATTCACATTGGTGGGGATGAAGCCCCCAAGTTTCGGTGGGAGCAGTGCGAAAAATGCCAGCGGCGGATGAAGCAGAAAAAATTGAAAACAGAGGCAGAGCTGCAAACGTATTTTATTGAACGCATAGCTGCATTTTTGGCCACGAAGGGAAAGCGTATCATAGGCTGGGATGAAATATTGGAAGGCGGTATTCCGGCCGATGCCATGATTCAAAGTTGGCGCGGAATGGAAGGCGGGGAGCACGCTGCAAAGGCCCATCACGATGTAGTCATGTCGCCCACGAGTCATTGTTACTTCGATTATGGCTTGAACGCTACGGATTTGGAAGAGGTCTATAACTTTGATCCGATACCGAATTCTCTTTCGACTGCCGAGACCCGATACATTCGAGGGGGCGAGTGCAATATGTGGACAGAACATGCACCGCAGGAAAAAGTGGATGGTAAAGTTTTTCCGCGCATGCTTGCATTGGCTGAAGTGCTATGGACCTATCCCCAACAGCGGAATTACGGCACATTCTATACGCGAGTAGAGAGTCATTATGCCCGTTTGTCGGCATTAAATATTCAGTCAGGATTTCCTAAAATTCCGGTAAATATGAAGTTGAACCAGAAGCAGGAAGAGCTGGTCATCGAGTTGAAACCGGCTTTTGAAACAGTATCAATCAGATATGCGCTTGCTCCGCTAGGACCGCGTCCGGGAGATAAGTACATACCTTACGTTAATCCGATTGTACTGAACAGACCAACACAGTTGTCGGTGCTGGCATATGCAGGTGGAAATTACTATAACGACCCCTTGCAATGGTGGTTTGAGCCACATCGTGCATTGGGCGATTCGCTGCGGCTTTCATATGAGCCGTCGCCTTATTATCCGGGTGGTGGTGCGAACGCATTGGTCGATGGTCGTTTGGGTTCGACCAATTTTCGTGATGGCGCATGGCAGGCTGTTCAGGGAATGGATATGGAGGCTGTCATTGACCTGGGCGAAAATATTGAAGTGAAAGAAATGGAAACCCATTGGTTTATGTATGGTAACGCCTGGATATTTCTACCGCAATCGGTTGAATATTTTGTAAGCGGCGATGGAAAAAACTGGAAATCTGTTGGTGCAATAACGCCATCAACCGACGAACGTAAGGAGGGCGAGTTTTTTGAGCCGCTTCTGCTTAAGATTCAAGAGAAAACACGCTACGTTAAAATGATAGCCACCAACCACGGTCCATGTCCTCAGTGGCACGATGCTCCCGGTGAGCCTTCGTGGTTATTCTGCGATGAATTTGTGATACGTTGAGTTGTTTTTTCCCCATAGATAACGGACTTCAAGAATCCGGCGCAAGAGAAATTTCTGCCTCTCCGGACATTTTTTATTTCACCGCGCATAGCCCCGAAGGGGCACACATACAGGGGCTATAGGTGCATGAACTCCTTCTTGGCCTTCAGCTGTTCATCTGTTTCGCGGTGGTTGGGATCGTCCACACAACAATCGACAGGGCATACAGCAGCACATTGTGGTTCGTCGTGAAAGCCTACGCACTCTGTGCATTTATCCGAAACGATGTAGTACACATCCATACTCACAGGCGACTGATTCGAGTCGGCATCGATTTCTCCCGACTTACCCAGCGGCGTGAATATGCCTCTCAGGCCTGTACCTTCAGCGTATTTCCATTCCGCACCACCTTCATAGATAGCGTGGTTGGGACACTCAGGTTCGCATGCACCACAATTGATGCATTCGTCGGTAATCATGATAGCCATAGTCGATACGTTCTAATTTTGCAGCACAAAAATAACACCTTGTGATGTATGCATAAACCTTCTGAATATCGAATTCGTGCAATTGATCAGTGGGGGCGTATGCTTTCGCTGCTTGGGTCTTCCCATGTTTGGCCCGGCTATGAATCTGGAATAACAGAGGAGGAATTTTCCGAACTGAATCAATTGATTGAAACGCACATTCATCACAATGGATGGTTTACACAAAACAACATTCGCAAAGCATTGTTCGCTTGGGGTGAAGAGTT
>JBJTRD010000094.1:0-2173 GCA_046075945.1 Flavobacteriales bacterium | reverse complement strand
ACGTCTACCCATTTTGTTTTGCCGGCAAAGCTGGAAGCCTTGGGTTCGAACTCATCCATTTTCACAAGTGAGTAGTATCCGACCGTAATAACCCTGCGTTCAGGATGTGCTCGGAATAATCGCAGCCATTCCTGGTCTTTTAATTCTTTCACTCGCTTGGGGTCGCCGAATGTGTGGAATTGTTTCAGGTAAATTCCTTTGAGGCTTGTAAGCTCTTTCAATACGCGCTTGGCGCATTGGTCAAGGCTTTCTTGTTCTTTGACCAAATCGCCGGGCAGAGCTGTTTGCTTGCGGGGCAATTTTTTATCACTGCCCGCGTGCTTCTGCTCGATAAGCAAAACCTTCAATTTTTTTTCATCGAATCCAAATACGACACAATCTACAGAAACGTCCATCATGAAAACAAGGTGTAGTGATTAAACAGTGCTAAGATAAGTGGCGGTGTGTTGTTTATAAAATACGTTTTATAATTGGTCGGCAACGCTTCAATTTTTTCAACTTGCTAATATGATTTTAAAACCTTCTTTCATTTTAATAATTGCCGCGCTAACGCTCAATGCGACTATTGCAAGCGGCGCTATGGTCGATACTGTTTCTGTCTACAGTCAATCTATGCAAAAGGAAACTCGCTGCGTAGTAATTCTTCCCTCCAATGCCGAACAGACCAACTTACCGGTTCTCTATCTGCTGCATGGTTTGGGGGGCGATCATAGGTCATGGCTCAAGGTGAAACCGGAGTTGCCTGCAATGGCTGAAGAAACGCAAATGATCATTGTATGCCCCAACGGTGGCGTTCGGAGCTGGTATATCGACAGCCCCATCGATACAACCTTTCGATACGAGACTTACATGATCCACGAGCTTATTCCATTTATCGATAATCATTACAGCACTATTTCCAATCGCTCTGGACGGGCTATAGCAGGCTTAAGCATGGGTGGACATGGCAGCTTGTTTCTTTCAATACGTCACCCCGAATTATTCGGTGCGGCATGCTCCACAAGTGGAAGTGTTGATCTTCTCAAGAAAACGTTTTCCTGGAAATACAAAGAGCAAATTTTAGGCGATACAGTATGTTGCATGCAGAATTGGATTAATCATTCCGTCACGCAAATGGCCAATCGTTTTGTAACAGCCAATATCGCATTGCACTTGGATTGCGGAACCGAAGATGACCTTTACATTCCCAACAAGCGCCTGCACGAAAAATGGGATGCACTGGGAGTGAGGCATGTATATATCGAACAGAAGGGCAAGCACGATGCGACATATTGGAATACGAGTATTGATCCCATCATGCGTTTTGTAGATCGATTTTTCGATAAAAAATAAAATTCTCTGAAAAAATGCTGTTTCTCCTTTATTTATCTACATTGCGTACTTTTTACAATAAGTCGGAAGCAGTTTAAATAGACAAACCAAATCCAACCACGATGACACAACCATCAACTACACAAACGGCTAAAGGTGCATTGGGCACACTGGTCACGGTATTCTTCTTCTGGGGTTTTATTGCAGCGGGCAACAATGTATTCATTCCGTTTTGCAAGCACTTCTTCCACCTCGATCAATTCCAGAGTCAGCTCATCGACTTCGCCTTTTATTTGGCGTATTATGTTGGTGCTCTCGGTCTTTTTATTTATGGTAATTTGTCGGGGCTTGATTTAGTTGGGAAGTGGGGATATAAGAAGAGCATCGTCTATGGTTTGCTCTTTTCTGCGCTCGGAGCGCTTGCCATGATTCTGGCTGTGAACGGCAACTCTTTCCCGGGTATGTTGCTTGGGCTTTTCATCGTAGCACTCGGATTTTCTTTGCAACAGACGGCGGCGCAACCTTTGGCTATTTCACTGGGCGACCCACTCACCGGAGCTACGCGTGTCAATTTGGGTGGCGGTGTAAATTCATTTGGAACGACCATCGGCCCGTTGGTGGTTGCACTTGCTCTTTTTGGTAGTGCCCAAGCAGTGAGCGATGCCGAAATCAATAGCCTTCCCCTCGGTAAAGTGATTAATCTGTATGTGTTCGTTGGCTTGCTGTTCGTAGGCGCCGCAGCACTGTTTGGTTTTTCGAAAAAAGTGCCGGCAGGTATCATTCTCGAAAAACCGGAGCCTGCCAAGAAGGCCATGGCCAGCATGCTCATCGTAACCGGATTGTTGGTGATGGCTTTCGTTCC
>JBJTRD010000093.1:0-6497 GCA_046075945.1 Flavobacteriales bacterium | reverse complement strand
TTCATCCATCGCTCCAATTACATTCTTAAACTTGGTTTTGTCGATTGTTTTGATTACCACAAAAGGAGCGTCTTTCGCACCGACCACTTGCTTGTAAGCTTCTTCGTAGGTTGCTTCGTCGATCTCTTTGCTCTCCAGTTTTGCTTTCAGCTGAATAACCTGGTCATTCACGCGCATATTCTTATCGAGCATGATTTTACGAAATCCATCTTTCGAAAGATCGGTAAGTATTAATTCTGTGGTATCGGGCTTATAAGCGCCCGAGTAATAAAACACTTCATTTTCATGTTCGCCCAGAAGCAAGGTAGTCGCCAATGCATCATCGAGCTTGGTTTTGTCCTTGTTATCATCCACCTCTTTCGGGTAGATAATCTCCATGGCTTTCGGCTTGGCGAGTGTTGCGGCCAACACGAAGAAGGTCAACAAAAGGAACGCCAGGTCGACCATGGGGGTCATATCGATTCGCGCCGAGCCTTTCTTCGCTTTCTTTTTACCGTGTTTACCACCACCACCGCCGCCATCTACTATTTCTGCCATTGTATTGTGGTCTTAAGGAGTTGGTTGTTATTGTGCGTCCAGATTTGCATCTGCGTTGCTGTCCGAACCTTCCAGGTTGGTCACCATGTTGAACTGAAAGATTTGCTTATCGCGGAAAACGTCAATGACTTTTTCCACTTTGGCATATTCGGTATTTGCATCTGCTTTAATTGCATAGCGCAAACCTTCTTCTTTCAATTGCTCTCTGGTGATGCCCTGCTCGGTAGCATCGTCTACGAATGCGTAATAGCCTTCCTGTATCCATTCGCCCAATTGATTATTGAGTGAATCGAGAGGAATGCCCTTACCCGCCTTGTCGAGTGCTGCTTTTACATCGTCGTCGCCCGAGATGTATTGTGCCAGCAACTCAATAGGCTGTCCGAAGGTTCCCATTTTGGAGAAGTTCTCTACTTGCTCTTGTGTCATCTTCACGGCCGGATACCTTACCATCATTCGCTGAAGAAGCTTTTCGCGCACCGTTCTACCGGAAATGTCGAAGTAGGCACGACCGGCAGTATCGATGGTGATGAGCATCACCTTCTCGGGCAGCTGCGTGAGCGATGTCGACGAAGGTGGATCAGCCTCGATGGGTTCCATATTCCGGAACTTGGCTGTGAGCATGAAGAACGTCACCAAGAGGAACGCAAGGTCAACCATGGGCGTCATGTCCAGGCTGGGTGCGCTTTTGGGTATCTTGATTTTTGGCATCGTTCTGCTGTTATTTACGAGTGAATACTAGCAGTTCGATTAGTGCTTTGAGGCAAATGTCTGTGCAACAGAGAATCCTGCCTCATCAATACCATACGTCAATTGGTCGATACGGTTGCTGAAGAAGTTGTACAACAAGATTGCAACAGCCGAAGCCAAGATACCGAGGAATGTATTTACAAGTGCTTCCGAGATACCTACCGAAAGTTGCGCCGGATCGGGCACACCTGCAGCCATTGCCGAGAACGACTTGATCATACCCGATACTGTACCCAAAAGACCAATCAATACACCGAGTGATGCCGATGTTGAAAGGATAACAAGGTTTTTAGAAAGCATTGGCAACTCCAGTGAAGTTGCTTCTTCCAGCTCCTGCTTGAGGGCTGTTACTTTCGATTCTTTGTCCATCGAACTATCGGCAGAAAGTGTCTTGTACTTTACAAGTCCGGCACGCATTACAGCGCCCACAGAACCTTTTTGCTTGTCGCATGCAGCGATGGCAGCATCAATCTGTCCGTTGTTCAGCATGGTGCGCACGTTGTGAACGAATTTGTCTACGCTACCGGTGCCACGTGCCTGGAAAAGGCTGATGAGGCGCTCGAGGAAGAAGGTCAATACTACAATGTTGGTAGCAATAAGGAAAGGCACGATGAATCCGCCCTTGTAAATGGTTCCATACAGGTTACCATCGATGGGGTGTCCGAGGTGTGGATCGCCACCTTCGAAGTTATCGGGGTTACCCAGTACGTACATGTAAATGAGCACACCCACGATGAGAGCAACGGGGATGGCGATGTAAGGGAAGATGGAGCTGAAATTGCCGCCTGACTTCTTACTCATAGCTTTGGTGATTTTATTGGTTTTACTAAAAAATGTTTGATGTTGGGTTCAATTTTTATCCTTTCGGGAGGATTTTAAAATTGAGGTGCGAACATACTAAATGTTCGTCTATTCCACACTACCAAGAATGGGAGAATTAACCTACCGATAAAAGCGAATTCAAAAGAAAACGGCCCCATTAAGAGCCGATTTCGTTTGAATGAGTTGTTTATCAGTGCTTGCTCAGGTAGCTGGCCACACCTTCGTGGGTGTCTTTCAGGCCGTCGCTTCCTTTGGTCCAGTTGGCCGGACAAACTTCTCCGTTCTCTTCGAAGAACTGGAGCGCATCGACCATACGCAAGGCCTCATCTACATTACGACCTAATGGGAAGTTGTTGATGAGCATATGTTGTACAATTCCTTTTTTATCGATCAGATATAAACCGCGGAAGGCAATCATCGCCCCGGTTGCGGTGAGGTTTCCTTCTTCGTCATACGTGTATTCACCGGAAAGAACGCCGTAAGCATCCGAAATGGTTTTGGTAGTGTCGGCTACAATCGGGTAGGTAATACCCTTAATTCCGCCATGATCTTTAGACATTTGAAGCCAGCCCCAGTGCGATTCTTCTGTGTCGGTTGAACATGCTACGACTGCCACGCCGCGGCTTTCGAATTCGCTCAGTTTCGATTGAAATGCATGCAACTCTGTGGGACACACAAATGTGAAATCTTTTGGGTAAAAGAAGAAAACGACGTGTTTCTTACCGATGTATTGCTCTAATGAGAAGTCTTCAGTTACGGTAGTTCCATTGATGACTGCTTTTGCCTTGAATGATGGGGCTTTTTTTCCTACTAATGATGCCATGGTATTATTGTTCTTGAGGTTTTTTATTGGATGAGTAAACAAATGAATTTATCAGGGGTTCATTAAATGTGAAGTGCCCGCTTGCCGGTGGCGTCGAGGGCGGCTTCCTTGAAGCTTTCTGTAAAGGTTGGGTGCGCATGGCTGATGCGGCCAATGTCTTCAGCGCTGGCTCGGAACTCCATCGCCACTACTGCCTCGGCTATCATGTCGGCGGCACGTGGCCCTATCATGTGCACACCTAAAATTTCGTCGGTTTCGGCGTGGGCCAATACTTTAATGAGCCCGTCGAGGTCCATACTTGCGCGTGCACGGCCGCTTGCCTTGAAGGGGAAGCTTCCTACCTTGTATTTCGCGCCGGCTTCTTTCAACTGTTCTTCCGTTTGTCCTACCGATGCTACTTCGGGCCAGGTATAAACAACACCGGGTATGAGGTTGTAATTGATGTGTGGCTTCTGACCTGCGATGCTCTCGGCGACAAACACCCCTTCTTCTTCTGCTTTGTGCGCGAGCATGGCGCCCTTCACCACATCGCCGATGGCATAAATACCGGGCGCGGTGGTCTGAAGGTGACCATCTACTGCAATCCGGCCTCGCTCATCTACCTGCACGCCTGCTTTGTCGAGCCCCAAATTATCGGTGTAGGGTTTACGGCCCACTGCAACCAACACGTAGTCGCCTTCCAGCACTAATTCTCCTCCTTTGGAATCATCGGCTTTTACAGTGACATTCTTCCCCTTGGCTGTTACTTCCTTCACTTTATGGGAAAGGTAGAACTCAAAATTATTTTTCTTCAAACTCTTTTGCAGTTCCTTGCCCATCGTGCGGTCCATCGTGGGAATAATGCTGTCCATGTATTCGACCACGCTCACTTTGGCACCGAGTCGGCCATACACACTGCCCAATTCCAACCCAATAACACCGCCGCCAATAATGATGAGGTGCTTTGGGACTTCGGTAAGTTCGAGCGCTTCCGTGCTGGTGATGATGCGCTTTTTATCGATTGAAATAAAGGGCAATGAAGCGGGTTTCGACCCCGTGGCGATGATGGTGTTTTTGGCTTCCAGCTGAGTGGTCTTCCCGTCGTCGTGCTTTACTGAAATCGTGTTTTTGTTTTCGAAAGAGCCATGGCCATGAAAAACACTGATTTTGTTTTTCTTCATCAGGAAGTTGATACCGCCTACCGTTTGTGTAACCACATCCGCCTTGCGCTTTATCATCTGTTTGAGATTTACCTTGGGCTCGCTCTTCAGGTCGATGCCATGCTCCTGAAAAGTATGCACAGCGTTGTGATAATGTTCGGAAGAATCGAGGAGCGCCTTGCTTGGGATACAACCCACATTCAAGCAGGTTCCACCCAGCGTAGCATACCGCTCAACCAGCGCTGTTTTCAAGCCTAACTGTGCGCAACGTATCGCTGAAACGTATCCGCCGGGGCCTGATCCAATAACTACCACATCGAAGTTTTCCATATCGAAATAAGTTCGGGGCGCAAATGTAGGAGCAATGAAGATTAGTTACATTTGCATGCTGACTTAAATTTGATGTCAATCCAATTGATTCAAGCACTCAAACCATGCGATTAGACCCTTTTATAACCGACCTGTTCTACGACCACGATTGTGTGATCCTTCCCGATTTCGGCGGATTGGTGGCCAATTACAGATCGGCAAGGCTCAACGTGATTTCGCATGTTATTCAGCCCCCTTCCAAGCATGTAGGGTTTAATCCTAGCTTGAAATACAACGATGGTCTGTTGACCAACTACATTTCATCGGCATTGGGCATTCCATACAAGGAGGCGGCCGCGCAGCTTGCTGAGACTGTTCTTGAATACCGCAGGCTGCTCGATACGGATGGACGATTCTCTATAGATCGCATCGGCGTATTCTACAAAGATCGACTGGGGCAAGTTCAGTTCATTCCCGACGATCAGGAGAACTTTTTAATGGCCTCTCATGGACTGAAGCCCATACAGCTGAAGCTTATCGGCGGTATGGAAAATACGGGCGCAAGCAAGGTTATCGATATAAACAGAGGACGAGATTTGCGAAAGTGGAAAATTGCTGCTGCCATCGCTGTTCCTGCATTGCTGGTAGGTTCGTGGATGTTGGGAAGCCGAATGGGTAGCGGAAGCAATATGAATTTTGCCTCGCTCAATCCGTTTGGTGAGCCACGAAAGGAATCGAGCTACCAGCCTGTGACCGATTCGTGGGACCTCCCGATGCGTCTTACCGAAAGTAATTTCGATGAGGTGCTCATCACCGAAATACCGGTTTCCATCGACTTTGTAAATGGTACATCGGGCGGTTCGGGTATTGCGCTTGAACATGCGAAAAATCAGTCTCCCTCGGATGTTGTTTCTACAGAGACGGTCAACCTCGATAAGACGAACCGGAACAATACGACTCAAACTACCCGAGCACAGCGCGAGGAGGGTACGAAAACAGAGACCACTGCATACACCCTCATAGGCGGAGCGTTTCAAGTGAAAGAGAACGCACAACGTCTTACCAATCAATTGCGCGCCCGCGGATACGACGCACAACTGGCAGGTATGAAGGGCGATTTGCATTTGGTGGCTATTGGTAATTTCAATGACCGCAATAAGGCGGAAGCTGTTAAGGCGAAATTACTGGCCGAAGGTTCTCAGGCCTGGATTCGTACTAATCAATAAACATGTATGATTTCATTGAATGGTATTCGAAATGTCATTTTCGATTTTGGCGGTGTCTTGTTCGAAATAGATTATGACCTACCTGCACAAGCGTTTGAGAAATTAGGGTTTGCAGGATTTCGAGATCTGTATACACAAGCTGCACAAAATCCAATTTTTGATTTGCTTGAAACCGGTAAAGTTTCTAATCAGGAGTTTCTCTCGTTTCTTCACGAGCAAGTTCCTTCAGCCAGTCGTCAGCAAGTACTCGATGCATGGAATGTGATTCTGCTTCACATTCTTCCGGAAGAGGTGAGGTTTGTAAATGAGCTTCGTCAAAGTGGTACTCGCACCTTTCTGCTCAGTAATACCAACGCAATTCACGTCGAGGAGTTTGAGCAAATGATTGCACGAACGATGGATATTGCGATGTTTCGAAATGCATTCGAGCAGATTTATTATTCGAATGTGATCGGGTTAAAGAAACCGCACCCTGAAACGTTTCTGGCCGTATGCGAATGGAATAGCCTCAACCCTGCAGAGACGCTCTTTATTGATGATAGCAAGCAGCACGTGGAAGGCGCACTAAGGGCAGGGCTGCACGCATATCATTTACAACCGGGCGAACGTGTGAGTGAAATTCTGACTTTATCCTAATCCGTTTCTTCCATCAGCGTGATGGCAGATTCATTTTTGATAATAATACCGGGTATGCCGTTGCTGTCTTTGGTAAACGCACCCTTCACACAAATAGTTTTGTCTTTTAGCCACTCGTGCGGAGCATAACTGAAATTGGGAATATCCGCATTGAAAATCGTTATCGTAAAAATTTGATTGGGAAATGCTTTGTCGAGGTTGATGAAAACGTTGCCCTTCGACGATAATTTGGTGCTGACCACTTTACCACATACATTG
>JBJTRD010000092.1:0-2143 GCA_046075945.1 Flavobacteriales bacterium | reverse complement strand
CATGTATCCGCCGAAAACAAGGTGATTCGGTGCTTTCAAGGCTACAGCCTCAATAGAATACAGATATTCTTCACCTGTTATCGGGTCGACTTCACCGCCGTATCGTTTGAACCAGGCGATCGTACCATTGGGATTGACCTTGCACAAAATCCCATCATTCAAGCCCAAACGGTTGATGGCGATGGTTTGTCCGTTGATGACCACTTGCGTGTTCTGCGCTAAATGATAGCCGGCGTAAATGGTGCCGTCATCGGCGATCATTACATGATTTTCGATGTCGTCGCTTGTCGGCGGTGGTGCATCTCCAAAAGGAATTTCAAGTGCCCAGAGTAAGCCGTAAGTCACAGAATCCTTCAAGAAAATGTAACGCGCTGCGGTGTCTTGAGAAAAAGCTAAAACACCCGTACCGGCATCAGCGTCGATTTGTGTATCGTACGTGATTTCAGCATAGAGACTGCCATTGCGCTCGAAGGCGTGTCGACCAATTTGGTTTCCAACGCCACCGTAAATCTTGGCGTTCAGATATTGACCTACGCTATCATAGCGCGCCACGAAAGCATCGGCCGCAGTTGCTGTGAAGGTTGCCACACCGGCATCGGGATCGAGATCTGTAGTGACGAAAAACACACCCGAAAGCAGAATGTCGCCGCCCGGTGTAACGCTCACATGGGTGCTCCAATCATTGTTGTCGGTACTACCAATGTTTTTTACCCAATTGATATTTCCATTTTCATCCAATGAAAAGAGTGAAATATCATTATCACTTCCGGCCGGATAAGATGTCGTTGGATTCGTGGCCATGTAGAGCGTGCCCTTGTAGGTAATGGCAGCAATCAATTCATCGTTGGGGCCAATTGCAATGTCAATACCGTCAGCGTAAATAGAACCATAGCGCTTACCCCATTGGAAAATGCCGTCCGAGTTGAGTTTGACGATATAGACGTCATCGGCAAACAAGCTTGCAGTTATCTGAAGATTGTTGAACGACGTGACATTCGTTACACCGCTCCCCGGATCGAGGTCTACGGTTTCGTAAAAATCACTCGCTATGTAAATATTGCCTTGTGAGTCAACCTGCAACTGAGCTTCAAGGTGACGTGTGGGGAGTTTTTTTGCAAAAACAAAGACACCGGAGCTATCAAACTTCTGCAGAAAGAGAGCGTGCTCGCTGCCGGAATTCAAATTCGAGATTCCCGGTCCCGGATCGAAATCGCGAGTGCCTAAAAAGGAGCCGATGACAATCGAGTTGTTCTGATAGTCGGTAACGATATTTTGTACCTCAGCGGTGGCCACCCCAAACACCGATTGGAAGCTTTGTCCCGAAGCTGAAAAGGACAGCCATCCAAATGAAAGGATTAATACACCTAAGGAGATAATTCGCAGGGGTAAATTCATAGAGACATGGGCTACCAAAATAGAAATGAATGGAGAGTGGCTAATTTAAAATGCGCAATTTAATTCAAAAGTCAACCACTCGCTACTTATCGGATGCCGAAACTCAATGCGCTCGGCATGGAGTAACAAGCGGCTGGAACGCCGACCATAGAGCTCATCCCCAACAATGGGATGTCCAAGCCCGAGGGCATGCGCAGCGTGCACGCGCAGCTGATGTGTGCGACCGGTAATAGGGTAGAAGTGCACACGAGTTTGTCCGTCTTTTCGTTCTATCACCTGCCAGCGGGTTTGCGCCGGTTTACCATGCTCATAGCATACCAGTTGGCGCGGACGATCTTCGAGGTCGACGCGCAAGGGTAAATCGATGAAGCCTTCATCCTCCTTCACGATGCCTTCGAGAATGGCTACATAACGCTTTTTAATTTCACGATTGGAGAACTGACGCTGCAGCTCTTTATACACTTCGAGCGATTTGGCAGCGAGCAGAATGCCCGATGTCGACATGTCGAGCCGATGCACCAACAGTGGTCCTGTTGCATCAGGGTATAGTTTACGCAGTCGGGTCTGTATAGAATCATCGACTTTCTTTCCGGGTACTGAAAGCATGTCGTGTGGCTTATGAATGATGAGGATGTGTTCATCCTCCCAAATAATAGTGAGGTCCTTTTCGACCGCCGGTAATTGGTGCATCGGATTGTCTTCGACTTCCATACCCTTTAGCATATGCCCCAAAATCGGTTCGCATTTG
>JBJTRD010000091.1:0-4995 GCA_046075945.1 Flavobacteriales bacterium | reverse complement strand
CACGGGGTTCACGAGCGATATTTTGGCAATGCTTAATGCTTTTATAAGAACCAGTGCTGAAATAAAAACCACTGCAAACCCTGCAATAACCCGAAACCGAAAGAGGAAAAAGAAGTATTCACTAATACCGGAAAGCTTTACGTTCTTCAGTTCAGTTTTAATCAAAGCAGCGCCTGAAACATTCAGGGCGGCGTATACAATGCTATAGATGACGACAGGTATGAAATTCACGGGTTAATTCCTTTTGATTTTTAATTACGACTAGGTTCGTTCAGGGTTGAATAGAAGCGAGTTGAATTAGATATCATGTTTGAGTGTGGCGAAAGAAGTTAATCGTATCGCATTTGCGAAAATAGTGGCGGGATGAAGATGTTGCTTTTTAATTATCGAATAACACGATAGGTGGTTTTATTTTCATCTTTTAAGAATATCACCATTAAAGTTCAAGCAGATATATTGAGGCAAAATGCAGAAGGGTTGTTAGAAGGATTACAAAGTGCCGGGCTTGGTTTTATTGAGTGCTTTTATTGCGCGATCGTCCCAAGAAAGTTCTGTGAGTTCGCGCATGGCGCTTAAGTGGTCGTAACCCGACTTTCGAAATAGTACCTCGGACGATTTTAAATTGGCAATTGCCCATTTCGCTGATGGCTCGCCCTCTCGCGGTTGACCTACGGAACCCGGGTTTATAAACATCCCGCCCGACTCAAATTTTCGTAGGAGTGGATAATGGGTGTGTCCCCCAAAAATCCATTCGTTGGCCTGCGGAAACCAAGGGTATGTATTGCTGTTGTCGGGGTAATATCTGCCGGATTCGGGCTCGTCGGGCGTTCCGTGAACGAGCGTTATCTTGTTTCCCAGCATCATAAACTGAAGCTTAAAATCTAAGTTTGACAACCAAGTCAAGGCTTCGGTTTTTTGACTTAAAAGCTCGATCCGATTTTGCTGTGCGGCCTTCCAATAGCTTGGTTCCGGGGAAGGTCCGGTGGATGTGAGCAACAGAGAATCGTGATTCCCTTTAACAGCTCGAATCTTTTCTAAAAAAGGGAAGAGTAAATCGTAGGTGTCGGCGGCCCAGGGATAGTAACCGAAAATATCGCCGAGTAGAAAAATAAAATCGAAATCTTCTTTTGCAACATCGCTGAGCACGGCGCGAAGAGCATACTTGTTGGAGTGGATGTCGCTGAGAAGGACGATGTTCATTTTTTCGAATTATCAATCAATAGTTGAATAGCTTCGGCTGCTGTGCAGGATGGATTATATCCTAACATCGTCTTCCCTTTTTTAATATCTATATTCCATCGGTCGTTGGCATTTATATCTGTACCACTGTACTCAACAGACACTCCAAAAGCGGTAGCAATTTGCAGCGCGAGCTCTTGCATACTCAAGGTGGTTCCGGAACCGATATTGAAGATTTCATTTTGAGTAATATCCGCGCTCAAAGCTTTCAAGAACGCTTGCGCAATATCCCCGACACTTACAAAGTCCATCGTGCGCAATCCGTTACCGAAAACATGAAGGTTTTTACCTTGCCGGGCAGTTTCAATCCAGTTGCGTGCGACATTTTTAGGTGCATTGATTAAGCTTATAGCAACCGGACTGGGTATGCGCAAAGCAATGCCGCTCGTAGTTTCTGAGCGCAAACTCATAAGCTCCTTCTCTGCTTTCCATTTGGAAGCGGGATAAATACCAATAGGATCGACCTCGCTGTTTTCGGTGATTACTTCAGGAAGTGGTTTTTTTAAAAAGCTATATGTGCTTGTGAAGATTATTCTACTCACATTGGTCGAGTGTGCCCAATGAAAAAGTTTGGATGAAAACGCATGGTTAACGGCATCCATTAGCTGTTCATTCGGTTCGACACCCGGCGAGGGAATCATAGCGGCGTTGTGAATTATTGCATCCACTTTCGGCAATGAATCAAAAAATCCATTGTCTATCTTCTCCATATCGCAATGAATCCAATGGGCCTGTTGAAGTGATGGGTTCTTATTGTATCTATACAGAGCCACAATCTCGAAATCGCCATCCGCAAGGGCATCGGCAATGGCCGAACCTATAAGCCCTGTGCTTCCGGTTATCAAAATGCGCAGACTCATGCTTTAATCATATCCTTTATTGGAACAATTACATGTTCAAATGCACGAATAACGGCTACATCCGATTGGTAGTTGAATCTGTTGAGACTCTCACCGAAAAGTATGTTTCGGAGCAATGCATCCGGTTCATTGAATCCAACGTCGGCTCTCATTGTTGTCGTTCCTGAGAAACGCGGATGGATTTCAAATACGAACATTTCATTGCCGCTCTTTCTGAGTTGAATATTTAGCGGGCCAATGCTTCCAAGCTTTAAGGCGAGATCTTCACAGAATGATTGAATTTGTTCGTCGCGAATGAAAAATCCCTGAGAGTATCCGCTGCTCAAAGCAACGTTTTTGCCTTCGAAACTTCTGCTGTGTAAGAGTGAAAGTCCAACCAGTTTTCGACGCATCACAATACTATCGGCAATTTTGCCATGGCTGTCTGAAAGGACACCGACAGTGTACTCATCGTCGCCTGTGCCAATGTAGGGTTGTACGCAATATTTCCCAGACTCCGGCAAGTTTGGCAGAAGCTGCATCATTTCATTTTCGTTCATCACAAAATTTAATCCTCGGGAGCCTCCGGTGCCAACGGTTGGTTTTACCACCAGGGGAAACGAAAAATCGTTGAGCGCGTTGCGCCAATTTTCAATTGGGTAAGTTGGAATGACGGGTAATCCAAGCTCTTCCAGTTTTGAAGCAGTTTTGAATTTATCCATCATGAGCGGCATTAGTTCGGCCTGATTGCAAATAACCGGCACAGGCAGTTCATGTCTGCGTTGTGCAAGCAGGTTCACTTCGGGCTCTGACCCCGGTATGATTGCATCTATTTTGTAGTGTTCAATTACACGCAGCAATGATTCAATGTAGTCGGGTTTATTGGCAAGCGGAAGGAGCACGGCGTCGTCGGCCATGTATAGACCCCACGAAAAAGGATCGGCGTCGGTCGCGATGATGTTCCAGCGCGAGCGAGCCTCGGCATTATTTGCACGCATGAGAGCATGCACAATTCCGGAGCCAATGCTTCTTCCACCGACTGCTGTAACAAGGATGTTTTTTTTCATCTGTTATAGATACTTGATATGTTTGGCAGGATGACCAAACGAGAGAGTATTCTCTTTCACATCATTAAGCACCAATGACGCAGCGCCAATGACGGCATTTGCTCCCACATGAATGCAATCGATTATGGTTGTGCCAATGCCGATAAAACATTTTTCTTCAATCGCAATTCTTCCGGCCAAATGAACACCGGGCGCCAGGAAACAATGGTTGCCAACCCGCGTGTGGTGGGCCACAGTGCAGGATGTATTCAGCAGAACATTATTTCCAATTTGCACATCCATATCTAATGTAACACCGGGCAATAGAAACACGCCCGTGCCCAAGACAACCGATGGATCAACGTAGCATGACGGGTGGATAATATTGGCAAAGGGAATGTGAGGCGCAAATCGATTGTATAAATCGGCGCGCACGTTCATATGGTTGTAGCCAACGGCAATAAAAATTTGGTCGAATACTCCTTTGGTGTAATCGTCTATGATTTTATCTGTGTTGCCCAGAATAGCAAGCCCATTAAATTGGTTGCTCGTATTGAAGTCGTCGTAGTAACCGACCACATGAAAATTTTCATTTAACATGGCATGATGGGTAGCGAGTAGCCCCAACTCTGCAGCCCCAATGATGGTTAATCGGATTGGTTTTGATGCCATGATGCTTTATTTCTGATCAAAAATTTCGCCTCCGACTTCACTGAATTCATACAAGGGCCGTTTGCGGGTCTCATCTAAAATTCGCCAGATGTAATCGCCGATGAAGCCAAGCAGTAAAATCACTAATCCGAGCGAAGTAAAGATGGTGTTGAGTATGATGGTCAAATCGGTTGGTGGAACATCGAAAACATAAATGCGGATAACTACCCAAAGCCAGCGAAGCATCAGCACAATAAAGACCACAAGACCAAAATTCGTTATCAATTTCATAGGTCGACTGCTATAGCCGGTAATTGCATTGAGCATTATGGCGACTTTACGAATGAAATTCCATTTGCTCTTACCGGCAATTCGGTCGCGCTTTATGTAGGTGATTTCTTTCTTGTTAAAACCAAGGGAGAAGATGCCAAAAATGAAAGTAGTATTTCTTTCGTCCATGCGATTGAAGGCATCGAGCACTTTTTTGTCCATGCCGAGCATGTCGCAACCTTTGCTGGGCATAGGCACTTTCGTGCTCCATATCATAACCTTCCATGCGAGGTAGGAGAATAAATTATCTATGAAGCCGTGATCAAGATTTTTTTCACGAGCAGCAAACACCATATCGTTTCCTTGCTCCCAATGATGAATTAACTCACCAATTACTTCCGCCGGATCTTGTCCGTCGCTGGCCATAATGATGGTGTAATCGCCGCGAGAAATATTTAATCCCGCTGTAATTGCAATGTGGCTGCCGCTGTTTTTTGATAGCCGAAGGGCGGAGAGCTTTACATTGGGCGGTGTGTGTTTCGACAATTCCTTAAGCAAGGCGAAAGAGCTATCTGTGGACCTGTCGTCTATGAAGGTCATTTCAAACCGATAATCCTTTTGGTGAGCAGCAAAGTACGAGGTAAGTTCTTTTATCACTTCCGGCAAACACTCTTCCTCGTTGTACACGGGCAACACAATGGAGATAAGATTGCCTCTGCTCTGGTTGTGTTGACTAAATAACTGCTGGATATCGGTTGGCATAATGTGCGCTAGTATGCGTTTAACACTTCGATTACGCGTGCGACCATGTCGTCTGTAAGCTCAGCATACATCGGTAGTGACAGGCAGTGTGCAGCTAGGTATTCGGCGTTGGGACAATCGCCGGCCTTGTATCCCAGGGGTGCATATGCCTTTTGCAAGTGGCAGGGCACCGGGTAATGCAACGCCGG
>JBJTRD010000090.1:0-2724 GCA_046075945.1 Flavobacteriales bacterium | reverse complement strand
ATTATGGACAAACCACGTGTAGGAGTTTTAGGAGGCGGATCCTGGGCCACTGCTCAGGTGAAGTTGTTGTGCAAGAACACCGACAAGGTGTATTGGTGGATGCGCAACAAGGAAGCCATCGAGCACATTCGTCAATACGGTCACAACCCGAATTATATCCAGAGCATCGAGTTCGAAAAGGAACAACTGCATGTAACAGATAACTTACAAGAAGTAATCGACAACAGCGACTACATCATCGTAGCTATTCCATCAGCATTTGTGCATGAAGCGTTTCAGCAAGCAAAGCCCACGGGCCTCGAGGGCAAAGTGCTTTTCTCAGCAATCAAAGGTGTGATCAATGAGTTCGATTCCATTCCTGCTCGTTACTTCAACAAGCAGCTGGGTGTTCCGTATGAAAACATTGGGATTGTATGCGGTCCTTGCCACGCGGAAGAAGTTGCAATGGAGAAGCTTTCATACCTCACCATTGGATGTTCTGACATTTCCAAAGCCGATCGCATGGCAGCCATGCTTGGATGTCGTTTCATGAAAACGAATACCACCGAAGATGTATTTGGTGCAGAGCTCGCGGCGATTTTGAAAAACGTATATGCCGTTGCCAGCGGTATTTGTCATGGGCTTGGTTATGGCGACAACTTTCAGGCAGTGCTTATCAGCAATGCCATTCGCGAGATGGAGCGTTTCATCGACACGGTTCACGAAGTGCACCGCGATGTGAAGAGCAGCGCCTATCTCGGTGACCTCCTAGTTACTGCTTACTCTCCGTATTCAAGAAATCGCACACTGGGCACCATGGTGGGCAAAGGATACAGCGTGAAATGGGCAACTATCGAAATGAATATGGTGGCTGAAGGATATTACGCCGCGAGGGGTATTCACTAAATCAACAAGAAATTCAACGCGGAAATCCCCATTGCCGACGCCGTCTATCGAATTCTCTACGAAAAAATTTCTCCGGTGATGGAGATGCGCATTTTAACCGATAAGCTTTCGTAAAGGCCTTTCTCTAGTTACTAGTCACTATTCACCATTTGCGCTTGACCGGGAATAGGTGAATAGTAAATAGTGACTAGTGGTTAACTGTGTTCATAAACAACGTCGGCAACAATAAGGGCTAGGTGATTCGAGTTTTTAATTTGCTCGAACATTCAGAAAATCATGAAGCCCATTCTTTTCCTTTTAATTCTCATCACAAGCCAGGCGCTTCATGCGCAGGTACAAGAGTTCAAAGACCAGCACCCCAATGGAAAAACGCGCAGTGAGGGAAACTACGTAAACGGTTTTGAAGACAGCATATGGAAGTATTACTACGATACCGGTACGTTGCAGGAAGAGTCCAATTATCGCAATGGTAAATTAAACGGAAGCGTCAAGCGTTATCATCCCAATGGAAAACTAATGGTCGAGGGTTACTTCAAGGCCAACGCCCAAGACAGTATACAGCGAACATACACAGCAGAGGGTGTTTTGGTGGAAGAAGGCTATTTCGAAAAAGGAATAAAAACGGGTACGTGGAATTACTTTTTTCCTTCGGGCGACACCATGATGGTCGAAGAATTTCGCAACGGCGAAGAGTTGATGCTGGTGTATTGTGATGCAAACAAAGTTCGCACAGTAACCAATGGTGCCGGAGTGGTGGAAGAAAAGTTCGAGAGTGGAAAAATTCTACGCAGTTCTACTTACAAAAGCGGAAGACTCGATGGCCCTTTCATTGAGAACTACAACAATAGTTCACCACGCATAAAAGGCAACTACAAAGAAGGCAAAGAAGAGGGTTTGTGGGAGGAATCGTATCCCTCAGGTAACATGAAACGCCACGTGCATTATAAAGCCGGAGTGTTCGATGGTCAGCTCACAGAGAAATACGCCAAAGGGCAAGTCTCAATTACCGGAACATACTCCGATGGCGAAAAAACCGGTCACTGGACCTGGTATATGGAAAATGGAACAAAAGACATGGAAGGCGATTTCGTGAGCGACCTTCAACATGGTGAGTGGACGTACTACTACGGTAATGGTGAACGTGAATATTGGGGAACCTATGTGCAGGGTAAAATGAATGGTTTCTGGCAGTGGCAATATTGGGAAGGAAAAAAATGGAAGTCCGGTGAAATAGTGAACGACAAGAAAAATGGTGAATGGAACTATTGGTATGAAAACGGGAAGCCGATGATGAAAGGTAATTTCAAAAACGATCTCGAAGAGGGTGAGTGGACTTCATGGTACGGCAATGGGTACATTCAGGATATCGGTAACTATGAGGCCGGTAAAATGAAAGGAACATGGACCGGCAATCACCCCAACGGCGTGAAGAGCTATGAAGGCACCTGGTCGATACAGAAAGGCAAAGACGATTTTGCACAAACGATGAGTGACCTCTATAAAATCAATTCAGACACTGTTGCAAAGGTCGGTGTTGGTGATGTAAAAAAAGGGAAATGGTCGTATTGGAACGATAAGGGGTCGATTGAAAAAATAGAAACGTTCGGTTCCGATGGTGTATTGAATGGCCCATACGAATCGTACAATAGCGGTAGGCTCGAGAGCAAAGGAGCTTATAAAAACGGAAAGCCAAACGGAAGCTGGTCCTACTTTCATCCGCACGGCGCACCTATGCGCGACTGCGAATTCAAAGAAGGAAAACTAAATGGAAAAAGCACTATCTACGATGAGCGTGGTCGTGTAATTGAGATATCCAATTACAAGAACAACAAGCTGCAC
>JBJTRD010000089.1:0-3175 GCA_046075945.1 Flavobacteriales bacterium | reverse complement strand
GTGGTTCACGGCTCTCTGATAGGGTACATTAATATCTTTCAATAGCAAGGTTTGGCCTTGATATCAATAACCTTCCTCCCCTTTAAGCTGATCGAATTTGGCCTTCATGGTAGGGTTGCCATGTGTGAGCTTTTTGATGGTCAGGTCTTCGGACTTTTCATTGGCCAACCGCAGATTATTTTCCGATGAAAGCAGGGCTGCCTTTGTTTTCTCCAATTCTTTGATGGTCTTGTCAATACCATCGATGGCCTCTTTGAATTTGCGACTTGCTAATTCATAATTGCGCGCGAACCCTTCCTTAAATTTATTCATCTTTTCTTCGAAGTTGGTAATGTCGATGTTTTGGCTCCTTACCAGCGCCAGTTCCGATTTGTACTGCATCGAATTCATGGCTGCATTGCGAAGAAGCGTAATGATGGGGATGAAAAATTGGGGACGGATAACGTACATCTTCGGGTATTTATGGGATACATCTACAATACCTGAATTGTAATAGTCGCTATCAGCTTCAAGCACTGAAACCAATACGGCATATTCGCATTTCTTCTCGCTGCGATCCTTATCTAATTCCTTCAGGAAATCCTCGTTTCTTTTTTTGCTTGCTGTTTCATCGTTTTCATTTTTCATTTCGAACATGATTGAAATAATCTCATTTCCGTTTTCGTCATGCTCTTTGAAAATGTAATCGCCCTTGCTTCCTGAACTGGAATCGCTGTCTTTTTCGAAGTAGGATTTCTGAAAAGCTGTTGCGCGCAATTTGTTGAATTCGATTTCGCAGTGCTGCTCGAGTGTTTCGCCCAGCATCTTGGTCGAGAGGCGCATTTTCATGTCTTTTACGCGTGCTATTTCTTCATCTTTATATTGAATGATGGCATCCTTGTTTTGAATAACGGCTGTGAACTCATTTTTTAATGAGCTTTCCAGGTTTTGTTTTTCGAGGTCTTTCGTTTTTATTTCATTGGCCAACCGATCGCGCTCTTTTTCGATGTTCTGAACGGCTTGCGTCACGGCAAGTTGCTTCTCTACCTCTACCTGGTCCATCTTGGCTTGAAGTGCATTGATTTCAGTCTGTTTTTGATTCAGTTTTTCTGTTAACGTCAGCGCGTTTTGGGCTTTAAGATCATTGAGTTCCTTGTCTTTTTGAGCGAGCTCTTGTTGGATGGTACTTCGCACGTTGGCTTCTGCCAGTTTGATGGCGCTGACTTTTTCTTTCTCGGCTAAAGCGAGCTGCTGCTGTATCTCCTCTTCAAATTGATGGTCGCGCACTTGCTTTAGTATGTCGGCAAAACCGGCTTCGTCGACCTTGAAGGCCTTTTTGCAATTTGGACAAATTATTTCGTTCATGTCGATGGATTTGAATGGTGATTAGAAGTATTCAAAATGATGTAGCGGTATGCTATCGAAAGCGTGGTGTGAGATCATACAGAAGGCCGTGGGTTATTGCATGGGGTGAATACCAGGGTAAATGTATTGCGTTAACAGCGCACCTGCGGGTTCGTTGGTAATTAAAGTGCCTATGCGCTTGGAACCGGCCTGCGTCCATTCTTGATTGGGTGAGTTGGATTTTGGGAGCAAAGGAATGGGGCCAAATTGTAACCTATTTACAATTTACTCCGCCTGCTGTTATTGGATCCATGACCGGATGGTGCTCTAGAATATGCAGCGATTGAATAGGTATAGGGGGACTCAAAAAAAAGCCGCCCTCGCAGGCGGCTTCCTTTCTTTATTCTTGTGAACACGAATCAACTCTGTTTCGTGCGGTGTTTGTCTATTTGTCGACGCAGTGCGCTAACCGCAAAATCGGTAGCCTCTTCGAACGATTTGCATTGCTTTTTGGCAAATAGTTCTTTACCGGGAATAGAAAGCTTCACTTCTGCAATCTTGTTTTCGTTGATGTCCGACTTGTCGAGTCGAAGAAAAACTTCGCCCTTGATGATACGGTCGTGAAAGGTGGTGAGTTTGTTGACCTTTTCTTCAATGAAGCGAATCAGTTTGATGTCGGCATCGAAGTGAATACTTTGAACTTGTACTTGCATAATTCAAAACTTTTTTAAGGGTTTAACTTCAATTATTTCGGGGATGCATCCGCGCATGGATGCTTTTTAATTTCTCGATACTGTTGTGGGTGTATACCTGCGTCGCAGCCAGACTCGAATGGCCGAGTATCTCCTTGATGACATTTAATTCTGCGCCGTTGTTCAACATATGGGTAGCAAAGGTGTGTCGGAGTACATGAGGACTTTTCCTCTGAATAGTGGTTACCTGCGAAAGGTAAAATTTAACCTTGACATAAACAAGGGATTTTGTCACTTTTTTGCCTTTATCAGTAACGATAAGGCTTTCGAAAGTCGGTTGATTGAAACGCTCGTTCCGGAAGGTGATATAGGTTTCTATCTTTCGCATCATTGCTTTGCCTAACGGCACATATCTGGTTTTATTCCTTTTTCCGAGCACTTTTATTTGACCAATCGACGCGTCCATGTCCGAGTCTTTTAATCCAAGCAGCTCCGATTGCCTTATACCTGTTTCGTACAATAGGGTTACAATGAGTTCATCTCTTTTTAAAACAAACAGATCGGCATCGGCCGGACGAGCGAATTGTTCGCTGCTTCCGATGTGATAAAGTGACTGCGCTCCTTTTTCTTCCACAAACAAGGGCAATCGAGCGGGCTTCTTCGGTTTGGGAATGTTGCGGGCCGGATTGGCAGCGATTACGCCTTCTTTCATTTGAAAACGCATATACGCATTCACGGCAGAAAGCTTCCTGTGCACGGATGAGGGGTGATAATCGCCCTCCATGAGAGAGGCCAGCCAGGAGCGCACCACTTGATGTGATACTTCAACCAGGGTCTCAATAGCGAATTCGGATTTGCAGTAGTGCGCAAACTGAGCTAGGTCAACTGCATACGAATCAATGGTATGCGGCGAGCATCGTTTCTCGGTGAGGAGATAGTTCAAGAATTTTTCAGTTTGCACCATAGCAAGAAAGGTGGATTTTTGGCTAGAACCAAAAACCCACCTTTCGTATTGTGAACAAGAGCCTGTTATTACATCTCTTCGCGTCGAAGCGTAGAAATGTAGGCAGCTTTCTTGATTTCTTCACGACGTGACACACTCTTCTTAGTGTATGCCTGGCGACTACGCAATTCTTTAACAACGCCTGTTTTTTCGAACT
>JBJTRD010000088.1:0-3601 GCA_046075945.1 Flavobacteriales bacterium | reverse complement strand
GTAAGAGCCCCATGTGCCGCCACTGTCGATATTACCCACAGGATCACCCAGCGAATAAACCGTCATATAGTAAACCAGCGTGGGTGCGATGGCTATAATTACCAAAAGCAACCCGGCCAGGTATTTTGCTCCTATTATTTGGATATCGCTGATGGGCTTGGTAAAAAGCAACTCAATCGTACCCGTGCGCTTTTCCTCGGCGAATGAACGCATGGTGACGGCCGGAATTAGAAACATAAGCACCCAGGGCGATATAAAAAACAAGGGTTCAATAGATGCAAATCCGCTCTGAAGAATATTGAAGTCGCCGTCGAAAATCCACAGAAATAGCCCGGTGAGCAACAAGAACACTGCTACCACCACATAACCAATCAATGAGCTCAGGAACGTCCGTATTTCTTTCAGAAGCAATGCCTTCATACTCTATTCTTTGAGGGTGTAAAATTATGTGCTGACTTCGCTCTTGCTCTGCCTTTTTCTGAGGATAATAATTCCTGCGCCAATCAACATCAACGCAACGGCAATCACTTCCGCCTGCGTCACACTCATGCCCAGAAAATCAAACTTATTATTCACACGGATTTTTTCAATCAGGAAACGTTCAGCGCCGTTCAAGATGAGGTACAACCCGAACATTATACCCGGAATTGCAATTCGTTTGCGCAATGTCCATAGCAACACGAATATTCCAACAGCCATCAAAGTTTCATAGACCGGTGTTGGAAATACCATGGGGTCGAGGTGTGTGCAATAACCATCGAAGCAAGGCACACCGGGATTGGTAATGGGCAACACGTTTGTATCGTTGAGGGGCCCCAGATATTGGGTATAGATTGCATCGTAATTCACATTGTTGGGATAATCGTAGGCCCACAGCCAGTCGGGGATCCACGACAGCCAACCCGGTTTGGGAGCCGTGTTGGCGATGCCCCAGTCGCCATCGCCGCTTACCTGGCAACCAATACGACCGATGCCGTAGGCCAGTATGAGTCCGGGCGCAGCTGCATCCGACAAATGCCAGCCATTCACGCCTTTGGTTCGTGCATACAGTAAAACACCAATTGATCCCAGAATGAGACCGCCGTACATGGTAAGTCCACTGATGAAGCTGGAGAACGATGGATGCTCAAAAAACTCGACAAACTCGCGGGGGTTTTCCAGCAGGTGAAACAGCTTGGCTCCAAGCACACCAAAGAAAGCTGCAGCGAAGGTGAAATTACCTACCAGGTGATGCGGATAAACATCCATTTCTTCGCGCACGGGCTCCGGTAATTGTTCCTTTTTAAATTCCCAATACCGCCAACCGCCCATAAGCACCATCATGCCCACTCCCAGCAGCCAGCCTCCTTCCCATGAAAAAAGAAAACGTTGGGGGTTTGAACCCGCTGCAAACAATTCACCCCCATACAAAGCGAGATAGATAAATTTCCAACCTATGATAAATCCCATCAAAGCACTGGTGGCAACTTCCATCCAGTCGGGCTTTCCGCCCTTGATAATTGTTTTTTTAGTCGGTTTGAAAAAACCCTGTTTGGCCTTTCTCTTGAGCTCCAGGCCAAGTGTGTAGCTGGCAAGAGCAAAGGCAACAGCGACAAAAAAACCAAAGCTGTTCAGCAGGCGTGTCCAACCCCAATCAATCCCAAATAAGTCGAGTAATGCATGGTAAATAGTTGGATACATAAAAAGCGCTGTTGGTTTGAATCCCCAAATGAACGGCTAACAGGCTGTAGTATTCCCGAATACTTCACTGAAAATTTCAACATCATACTCAAAACCGGAAATTATTTCTATATTGCAAATGCGTGAGGATAGAAAAGTCGGGTTGCGAAACACTTCTTTTCCATTCGAATCGGCGGAGAGAGGCGTGTTTTGTTGTTTCACCTTAAACCTTAACCATGGATAATTCTCGAGAATCAACTCGAAACATCGTTCAGGAACTCATGAACGAAGTTATCGAACAGGGTTTTCACGAACTCGTGAACCGCCCGCAGGAATCCACGCGCTTAAATGTACTGATTCAATCTGCCACCAACCGGTTGGGAGAACAGTTGCATCGTATCGACCACCACGGACACCAGCCCGGTAGTGCGGAGCTGCAGAAGCACTGGGAATCGATTACATCTGAAGCACAGCAGGTGAGTCTCCAGTTGTTATCTGAAATACAGCAGATTCAGCAACAATACAACCCGCGGCTGAAGCGCGTGTAACATCACGGATTCAGTATTTCAGAATAGTTCGGCGGGAACATGTGCCGCTGCCCGTGCACTCGACGATGTAGCAACCGGGAGCCAGAGAACTCACATTCATAATTACAGGGGCCAATACATTCCGAACACACAACAGCTCCTTACCCGACAAATCGAGAATTCGACATTGCTCAATCTCGTTCGAAGCAGCATTTATTCGCAGTTCATCAGCAACCGGGTTCGGAAATACGGACAACAAATTTTCGTCAACGCGTGCAACGTTATTGGCCAGCTCCGGCTGATACACCCGGACATAGTCGACCAGCATGCTGGAAGGAAACGGCGTTGTAGCATCGGGATACCCGGGCCAGTTTCCACCAACCGCCAAATTCAACAACAAATACATCGGGTGCATAAACGCATCGTCCGATTGATTGGAGGCCTGAATGTTGAATTGATAAAACTGAATTCCATCCACAAACCAACGAATCTGATTTGCCTCCCAAATAACACCGTATACATGGTATTCCGTTGGGTCGACGCTTGTGCCTTGCCCAGTGAATGAATGCCCATTGTTGTACCAGTGCACTGCGCCGTGTGTCGAGTATTCATTGTTGACATGTTCCATGATGTCGATTTCACCGCAACGAGGCCAGCTCACATCATCGATGTTGGCGCCCAGCGTCCAGAATGCAGGCCATAGACCTTGTCCCAGTGGCAGCTTCATGCGTGCTTCCACCTTTCCATACTGAAACTCAAATCGATCCTTGGTAATAATGCGCGCGCTGGTGTATTCCGTTGGCCCTGTTCCTTCATGTCGGGCAGTAATTTTCAAAGCGCCGTTCGACACTTCAATGTTTTCAGCTGCGTTGGTGTAGTACTGCCATTCATTGTTTCCCCAGCCTCCATTGCCATAAGCATACGACCAGTTGTTGGTATTGAGCGATTCCCCTGAAAACTCATCAGACCATATCAACTGCCACGTTGTTTGCGCTTGTAATTGACTTCCCGCAAGCAAGACCAGCATACAGATTATTCTCTTCATAAAATCACTATTTGCGAATAAAAAAAATGGCCCGCATGCAGCGAGCCATTTTCATGATTATCAATTAATGTTGAACTAATACCTTTTGCGTAATGGTATGGAAGCTGTTGCCCACAGCGAGCTGATACAAACCTGCAGGCAGCTGATGCACATTCAACTCGACCTTACTTGAGCCGGTGATTGTTCCATTCATTACAGTGCGACCCGTCATGTCGGCCAATCGATAGTTGGATGTTCCTGCGTAGGGCCATTGAAAGCTGAATGCACTGGTTGCCGGATTAGGCATTATGTTCAATTCGCTGATCGCTTGCTCCTGCACACCTACTGCACAAGGCGCGCAGCTCTCCCAACACACAGCACCCACATTGAC
>JBJTRD010000087.1:0-3192 GCA_046075945.1 Flavobacteriales bacterium | reverse complement strand
CAAATCAGCGCAGCTTTACCATGTGAAAGAGCGTTAAACGTGGCGAGAATATCGGGATTTATTTCAGGCTATAATTCGGAGCTTCCCTGCTGATAAATACATCATGCGGATGGCTTTCTTTCACCCCGGCACTTGTGATTCGAATAAAGCGCGCGTTTCGGAGTGCCATGAGGTCTGAAGCACCGCAATATCCCATGCCTGCGCGCAAGCCGCCTACAATCTGAAACATGATTTCCTGAACTGTTCCCTTGTACGGAACCCGTCCGGAAATTCCTTCGGGTACTAGTTTTTTAATATCATCTTCCGCATCCTGAAAATAGCGGTCTTTTGAACCTTGTTGCATAGCTTCTACCGAACCCATTCCTCTGTAGGCCTTGAAACGTCGACCTTCATAGATGATAGTATCGCCGGGGCTTTCTTCGGTCCCCGCCAACATGGAGCCCACCATTACAGAGGATGCTCCACCCGCAAGGGCTTTCACGAAGTCGCCGGTAAAGCGTATGCCACCGTCGGCAATGACAGGCACCTCCTTGTCTGAAATTCCATGGGCGACCTCCATCACGGCGGTGAGCTGCGGAACACCCACACCCGCTATAACGCGGGTGGTGCATATAGATCCCGGGCCTATTCCAACTTTCACCGCGTCGGCGCCGGCCGCTATCAATGCGTTGGCTGCTTCCGCTGTCGCAATATTTCCAACAACCACATCCACTCGGTTGCCAAAGGCTTGTTTCACCTGCTTCAACATGTCAATTACTCCGCGTGAATGGCCATGGGCAGTATCGATGATAATGGCATCGACACCTGCTTTCACCAGCGCTTCCGCACGCTGCAGTGTATCGGCCGTTACACCAACTGCTGCTGCCACACGCAATCTGCCCAGAGTGTCTTTGCAGGCATTCGGGTATTTTTTCAGTTTCAAAATATCCTTGTAGGTAATGAGGCCAATCAGCTTGCCGCTTACGTCTACTACAGGCAATTTCTCGATTTTACTTTGTTGAAGAATCGCTTCGGCCGAACTGAGATCATTGGGTTTGTCGGTTGTGATGAGCCCCTCTCTTGTCATGATCTGTTCGATTGGCTTGGCCATATCTTTTTCGAAACGCAAATCGCGATTGGTGACAATACCAATGAGCTTACCCTCACCGTTGATTACGGGTATACCACCAATGCGGTGTTCGGCCATCAACTTCAAGGCATCCGAAACCACTGCATATTCGTCCAGTGTCACAGGGTCTTGTATCATGCCGCTTTCCGAGCGCTTTACCTTTCGCACCAATGCCGCTTGTGCGTCGATGCTCATGTTTTTATGGATTACGCCTATGCCGCCTTCCCGCGCCATTGCGATGGCCATTTCCGATTCGGTGACAGTATCCATGGCTGCCGAAACTACCGGCGAGTTGAGGATGATGTTGCGCGAAAACCGGGAGCGAACAGAAACTTCACGGGGCAGTACCTCTGAGTAAGAAGGTACGAGAAGAACATCGTCGTAAGTAAGTCCCTCACCTACGAATTTCTCTTGGAAGTAAGACATGGTTGCGGAATTTATCGATAATAAATTCAAGCAAATGTAGTCAATACTCCATAAATCACGGAGGGCAAACCGATCCGTAGATGCTGTTGAATAGTTGAAGATCCGTTACGCCTACAATAGAGTCGTTGTCTAAATCGGCAAAGCACCCATTGACGACGCAACCGAACTGGCTAACCAGAATAAGCAGGTCGGCTACACTTATAGCACCATCGCAATTTAAATCTCCTAAACAACAATTGGCCACAGACTGACTGACAGTTACCTCCACCAAGCACTGGGAAATATTGCCCGCCTCGTCGGTTGCTGTGTATGTCACTTCGGTGCTTCCGAAAGTATATGCACCGCTTGCTGATTCAGAAGTATTGAAGCTATTGGTAATGGTTACACCGCTGCAATTGTCCTCCACCAGAGGCAGGTCTACCAGCACGTCGGTTGTGGTATTGCCAGGAGGTGCCTCTACGAAAATGGATGGTGGGCATTCGATGGAAGGTGCGTCATCATCAATCACGGTGAGTTGCAACGAACATGAACTTGAATTACCTGAAAAATCGGTTGCTGTTATGGAAATGGTCAGTTGACCCGGGGGAACATAGGTATCGACGATGGGAGTTTGCACAATGGCCGGAAAAAAGTCAAGATTATCCTCAACTTCAACGAGCGATTCAAAATCGCCCAGGTAATAGCAATACTCTTCAGAATAGATGATGGTATCCGAGGGACACGTCAAAACAGGTGGTGTTGCATCTTCCCCCAAGTCACCGGCGATGCTAATATCGTCTACGGCAAAACTGGGGTCCAGCGCTTGTCCGTCGTCGTTGTTTTGCCAGCGAAAACCAATTTTTACATTCGGATTGTTGTTGGAACTCGCAGGCAGATCAGTGGAGAAAACCGTCCACTGACCCTGGCCATTTGTGCAGAGGGGTGTTTTGGGCAAATCGCTTAACATTGACCAGTTGCTGCCATCGAAGTACCACAGGCTTGCATTATCCTGAGCATTACCTCCTTCGATATATAAAAATGAAATGGTATTGTTGACGAAAATGGTACAATCGACAAATCCTGATTCAATTCGTTTGTCGGTTGCTCCGCAGCCAACAATGTCACAAAATCCATCCAGACCTTCGAAATAGGCCGCACCTAAATCGGTTCCCAGAAACGAGTTGTAGGCGCCTACGTGCAGAGTGGCGTCGTTTCCGCAACCGGTGCCGCATAGTCCGGCTGAGTTTCCATTTTCAGTAGCTGAAATGAACCACGTATTGGCAGTTTCAGCATTGGTTCCCATTTCGGTTATTGTCCAGCTTCCTGTGTTGAAGTTGTAGTAATCGGTGGCCAATGCGCCCGTGTTGCATCCGAACCCGAAGTTTTCCGTCCAGAAAGAAACAAACTGCGCCATTCCGGTAGTGGGAATGATCAGGACAATCGCAAGGAGTAGTCTCATTAGATGGGGTATTAGACTCCGGCAAAATACCTCAAATTTTAGTACACGCAGCAAGGAGTAGCTTTTATTTTGACGCTATGTCAACGCCGAGCGAGATCGTTATAGTGCGGCCATTGCCCGGGAGCAGCCCCGGGCCGGGATAGCCGCCTGATCGGCGTGTTGCATATTTTGTATCGAGTACATTGTTTACCGATAGCTGAAAATGCAATTGCTCGGAGGT
>JBJTRD010000086.1:0-3734 GCA_046075945.1 Flavobacteriales bacterium | reverse complement strand
CTACGCTCGGGCACCGTGCACCTCCCTATAATCCTACAATCCTATAATCCTCCAAGGTTGAAAGTTGGCCCTCGACTACGCTCGGGCACCGTGCATCTCCCCTATAATCCTATAATCCTCTTTAGTTGAAAGTTGGCACTCGGCTACGCTCGAGCACCGTGCATCTTCCCTATAATCCTACAATCCTACTATCCTACAATCCTAAGTTCCTTTCACCAAGTAGAGTAAATATTTCCTTTCAATACTCGCATTCCCCTCTTATTTTTGCGTAAACCCGCATTAATAGACATGCGGCGCACACTAACAACGTTCGCTTAATGATAGCAACAAACAAGATAGAGGTTACCAAAACCTCGCACAGCCGGTTGAACGAAGTCAATTGGGAGGATCTCGGCTTTGGAAAGATTTTCAGCGACCATATGGTCGTCATCGAATACCGCGATGGTCAATGGGGCAACGTTCAAATTCGCCCCTATGGCCCAATGCAGTTTAGTCCTGCTATCAGCGCGTTGCACTATGGACAAGCCATCTTCGAAGGTTTGAAGGCCTTCAAGAGTACCCGGGATGAAGTCTTCATTTTCCGTCCGGAAAAAAATGCAGAGCGCCTCAATGAGTCGGCCCGCCGCATGTGCATGCCCGAGTTGCCTGTTGAACTTTTTATAGAATCGCTGAATCAGCTCATTAAGCTGGACTCCGGATGGATTCCGAAAGGCGAGGGCGAGTCGCTCTACATCCGTCCGCATATGTTTGCCATCGACGAATATGTGGGAGTACGTCCGTCTGAAACCTATATGTTCGTTATCTTCTCAGGGCCAGTTGGTAAATATTACACGGGCGAATTGAAGGTGAAAATTGAAACGGATTATACACGCGCAGTGCGCGGAGGAACGGGACATGCAAAGGCAGCCGGCAATTATGGAGCTTCTCTTTATCCAACCCAGCAGGCAAAGGACGCCGGCTACGATCAGGTGCTTTGGACCGATGCACAAACGCATGAGTATTTTGAAGAAAGTGGTACCATGAACGTGATGTTTCTTTCCGGAAATACGGTGATGACTCCTGCGCTAAGCGATTCAATATTAAATGGTGTAACGCGTAGCAGTGTGCTGCAACTGGCGCGCGATTGGGGCTATGATGTGCAAGAGCGAAAAGTGGCAGTTGCTGAAATAGTTGAACTTCTCAAAGAAGGTAAACTGGACGGCGCTTTCGGTGTTGGCACTGCTGCAACCATTGCACCCATTCGCACCATTCATCACAACGGAACCGACTACTCAATTCAAGATAGGAACATCGAAAGTTTTGCCGGCAAAGTGAGCACATACCTCGATCACGTTAAGCGTGGTATGGAAAACGATGTGCATCAGTGGAACTATAAGGTAGTGTGATTCTATTCTCTTACTTTCGCCTTCAACTATGGCGCGTATAGATTTTTCGAAGGTTGATATTGGCCCACTGCCCAAAAGCAGTAAATCGGATACTGTAAAATTCGGAGCGGGTTCACCGCCGTTCCTGCGTGGCCCCTATGCCAGCATGTATACGATACGTCCGTGGACGATTCGTCAATACGCGGGGTTCAGCACAGCCGAAGAGTCGAACGCTTTTTACAGGCGCAACCTGGCCGCAGGGCAAAAGGGGTTGAGTGTTGCATTCGACCTGGCTACGCACCGTGGTTACGATAGCGACCATCCGCGAGTGGTAGGTGATGTTGGCAAGGCAGGTGTCGCAATCGATTCCATTCTCGACATGAAGGTGCTGTTCGACGGAATACCACTCGATGAGATGAGTGTGTCGATGACGATGAACGGCGCCGTTATTCCCATACTCGCATTTTATATTGTGGCAGCTGAAGAACAAGGGGTGCGCCCCGAGCAGTTGCAAGGCACCATTCAGAACGACATTCTGAAGGAGTTCATGGTGCGCAACACGTATATCTATCCGCCCACGCCGAGCATGCGTATTGTGAGCGATATCTTTCGTTACACTTCGCAGCACATGCCGAAGTTCAACCCCATTTCCATAAGTGGTTATCACATGCAGGAGGCGGGCGCCACGCTCGAGATTGAATTGGCCTATACACTTGCCGACGGACTTGAATATGTTCGTGCGGGCATTGCTGCAGGCATGAGCATCGATGACTTTGCGCCGCGCCTTTCGTTTTTCTGGGCCATCGGCATGAATCATTTTGAAGAGATTGCCAAGATGCGCGCAGCTCGAATGTTATGGGCGAAACTTATTAAGCCGTTCAATCCGAAGAATCCGAAGAGCATGGCCTTGCGCACGCATTGCCAGACGAGCGGATGGAGTTTGACGAAGCAGGATCCTTTCAATAATGTGGCGCGCACATGCATTGAAGCAATGGCCGCGGCTTTCGGAGGAACGCAGTCGTTGCACACCAATGCGCTCGATGAAGCCATTGCCTTGCCCACCGATTTCAGCGCACGCATCGCGCGTAACACGCAGCTGTATATTCAGGATGAAACCGACATAACCCGCTTGGTCGATCCGTGGGCGGGCAGCAAAGTCGTAGAGCAGCTCACTGCCGACATAGCGGAGCGAGCATGGAAGCTCATTCAGGAAGTAGAGGAGATGGGTGGCATGACACAGGCCATTGAAGCCGGTTTGCCGAAGTTGCGCATCGAAGAAGCTGCTGCACGAAAACAAGCGCGCATCGACAGCGGTAAGGATAAAATTATTGGCGTGAACATCTATCAGATAGAAGAGCATACCGAGATGGACATTCTCGACGTCGACAACAACGCCGTGCGCGAGTCGCAAGTTGCGCGCTTGCAAAAGCTGCGCAATGATCGCGATGAATTGAAGTGCAAAGAATCGCTTGAAGCGATAACACATGCAGCGCGCACAGGCGAAGGCAATTTGCTGGAGCTGGCCATCAGCGCAGCGCGCAACCGCGCCAGTTTGGGCGAGATTACCCAGGCGATGGAAGAAGTATTTGGTCGCTACAGTGCGACCATCCGAAGTATATCGGGTGTATATTCGAGCGAGTCAACTATGGATGCTGATTTTGAAAATGCGCGTCGCATGAGCGATGAGTTTGCCGCCCTTGCCGGGCGCAGGCCGCGCATTATGGTGGCGAAGATGGGCCAGGATGGTCATGATCGCGGAGCGAAAGTGATTGCTACATCGTTTGCAGATATTGGCTTCGATGTCGACATCGGACCGTTGTTTCAAACCCCCGAAGAAGTAGCACGCCAGGCCATCGAAAACGATGTGCATGTGGTGGGCGCATCGTCGCTTGCGGCCGGACACAAAACATTGGTGCCGCAGCTTATCGAAGAACTTAAGAAGCAAAGCCGCCCCGACATTCTGGTTGTAGCCGGCGGCGTCATTCCCGAACAAGATTACGACTTCCTCTACAACGCAGGCTGCGTGGGCATCTTCGGCCCCGGCACGAAGATTAGTGTGGCTGCGGTGGAGATATTGGATGTGCTGCGCAGAGGGAGAATGACTAGTGACGAATGACTGGTGACGAGTGGCGAGGCGTGCTTTGAGATTTGGGCCAACCTCCAACCTTCAACTTTCGACTTTCAACATATGAAGGGAGCGGATTTTGCCGAAGCTGAGTAAAGTCAATCTAACCAAATACAGCATGAACAACGAATTTTTAAGCAGAGTCATCAAGCAATTCGAGTATTACAAAATGCTCGGTGATAAAACATTTTCGCAATTGCAAGACGATAAACTGTTTTGGCAATACAACGACGACAGCAACAGCA
>JBJTRD010000085.1:0-3267 GCA_046075945.1 Flavobacteriales bacterium | reverse complement strand
TATCACTGTTGCCCAGCTTACCTGAAAAATCCTCGATGATTAGATGATCTTTTTCATAGTGAATTCGACCTTTCAATTTTTCCATGCGTAGCGCATGCAGTTTCATTTTCGCGTCGAATTGATCGAGCTTTAAATCGATTGATTGAAGTCCCTCGTTGAAATGCAAATCAGTTGATCCGCGTAAAATCAACTTGTCAAATTCTTCGTGTCGGTAATCTTCCGGAACATAGTTTTCTCCTTTGTACGAAAAGATGTCCGCCAGCTGGAGCATGTTCGACTTTAGGTCAAATTCCACATGCGTGTCGCCTTTGGGATGCTCCGCAAACCACAGGTCATAGTGTTTGAGTTTCCCGCTGAAATGAAAATCACTTTTATCCAGAAGCCCCGAGAAATCAATAACCCTTAAATCCTCTTCCTCTACAAATACATCGGCATGGAAGTCTTGGATTTTATGCGGATAGTGAGTGAGCTGTGCGCTGAAATTGTCAATGAAGAATTCACCCATCGGCAAATGCGGCGATTCTGTGAATGCCTGTGCGCTGGCATTGAAATGTAAATCGATCGCGAGATCTTTTATTTGTTCGTCGAATGATGCGATGCTATCTTTTCCGGTTAGTTCAAACAAGTCAAGCATTGAACTCGTCACTTTTAACTTAGCCAGCACGGGTTGGTCCGTATGGTGAATAATCGCCGGTAAGTCGTCGACCGTTCCACTCACGTGAATGTCGGAGTTGCCCATTTGCACATTGCAGTAGTCGATGACTGCCTGGTGTCCGTTCATTTCCGCTTGGAGATCGATGTCTTTGATAGGCACATATCCATCTGTGCTGCTAAAGCTTAGGTTATCGATTTTCAATTGAGTGAAATACGATTCATTCAGTTTTTCAATGCTTTTTTCAGGGTGTTCCAGACTGATGATGTCGTGGAAGTTGGTGATGAGATTTATTTTCCCATTCAGATTGTATAGCTCAGTCAATCCGAAGAATTTAGCCAGAAAATTGAGGTCGAAGTCGGAATCAAGTTGTAAATTAATTTCCGGTTCATCGAAGTTTCTGACCAGAAGATTGCCGCGGAATTTTCCTGCTTCGGGTCGCGCTGAAAAGTCATTTATGCTGAACTCCATCGTGGACGTATTTCGCGCTTCTCCATTTGTAAAATATCCACTGAAGTTTAATTCGTCCAGTTTCTTATCTACTTCTGTGTTATTGAAAAAGGCATGTTCGCATCCAAAGCTAGCGTTGATTGCGGGGCTATTGCCGTTAGCCGTTTTGCCCTGAACAGTGGCTTCGAAGAAAATCTGCCCTTTGTTCTGATACTTTTTGAGAGCGGGAGCCAGTTCAGGCGGCACGATAGCCATGAAAAGATCGAAGTTGGGTTTGTTGCCCGAAAATTTTAGATCTACATATACATCATCTTTGAAGTCGATAGTGCCGCCGGTTTCAAAGAGAGCACCTTCGAGTTTAGCTGTAGTTGGACTTATCGCTAACGATTGATTCAGCTTAGAGTAGTCGACCTCCGTTTCGAATTCGAAATGCTTGTGCTTAATGAATGTTGTATCGCCGTCGAGGATGATGCTAAGCTCAAATTTGGAATCTAAGTCTGCATAAATATGTTCCGAATCGGATTTGAAGGAGGTTGCTGCTTCCGAGATGTAGATGTCTACCATGAGATCCGCATCCGGTTTTGATTTAGAGATGTCGACATCTGTTATTTCGATTTTTTTCAAATGCAGGTGAAACTCTTCTTCTGTGTCCTCAACGGGGACTTGTGTCGCGAATGATTTAGCCAGGTTTAATTCACCATCGGGATATTGAATGAGATCGATGCGGCCGTGCTCCAGGTCGATTTTTTTGATCTCTGTTTTTCCGCTGATGATTGTCCAGAGGTCGAAGCCGACATATACTTCCTTTAGGTTTATGATAGGAGATTCGTTCTCATTTTTCGTTTCAAAAACCTTGAAATCTTCGAGGTCTATCGATATGTAAGGGAAATCGTGAAAGAGCGCGATATGGGAATCACGCAGTTCAATTTTACCGACGAAGTCTGCATTGGCTTTGGTGAGCAGTTCTTGAACGATAGCGTCTTGTTTCTTGTAGAGTACCAATATGGTTGCTGAGAACAGAACAATCAGAACGAATAGACAAATCGAAATAAGAAGTAGTAGTTTCTTAATCATGCGGCGAAATATAATTTAGCCTCCATTACTCACGAAGCCCATTTTAAATTGAATTGAACAAGCACTTTGTATTTGCTATTCGTTTCCCGCTCCCCAATACCCAGAACCTAGTCCTCAGTCCCCACACACCGTCCCATACGCCTCAATCATCAAGATCACATCGGCCACGCCCACCACACCGTCGAGGTTGAGGTCGGCAGGACAAACCGGATCGGTTGCAGGGAGCGTCGAAGTCACACCCTGATTAGCGCACAGAGGCGTTGCGTTGATATCATCATCTGCGAAACTGAAGCAGTATCCGCACATAGTTCTTTTGATGAAGCAGCTGGCAAGTTTCACCAGGTTGAGCTGTGGATACGTGCAGTGGTTGGGAAGAACCTGCGGTGCAGTATGCAACTCGGAGCACATCCCATTCTGCAAACGATATCCATGTATGGAGTTCGATCCGTGGTAGTATAAAAAACCACTGCAAAAGCAAGCAATCAGCGGTCCGCTGTTATAAGGCACCACGCAGTCATTTCCATCGTGAAAGCTGATGACAGGGATGTTCGGTTGATCATCCATGTCGGAGCGCTCGGCCATTGCCCCGCATTGGTTCACCAGGCCTTTGATACTAAAGGTAGCTGTCGAACTGTTGCCGGAAGCGTCGAGTAAACCAACTTCATCGCTGAATCCCGCAGCCACTTGTGCGTCTGCTTCCTGCTGATTCCAAAAGGTGGTGTGCAATCCTGTAATGCTGCCCGCACTTTGTCCGTTCACAAACATCCAGTCGGTATCTATTCCCCATTCGGTGGCGTTGTCAACACAAAAGCGCAAGGCCGCCCGCGCATCCTGCACTGCGCAGTAGACTGCTTTTTGAAGATTATTTGCGTAGCAGTTGATGCATACAACATTTTCGCAATTCCATCCCAATCGGTAATTGATATTCGCTACAACAAAACCGCGTTTAGCGAATTCCAGACTCTGAAAAGTGAGTTCGTTTTTATCGCCGGCGATGAATCCGCCCCCGTGAATGTTGAGGATAAAAGGACGCTCTTCGATTTCGTCAAGCGCCGGATTGGGATAGTATACATCCATCAGCAGCGGCGTAT
>JBJTRD010000084.1:0-3039 GCA_046075945.1 Flavobacteriales bacterium | reverse complement strand
CCTCTGGGAAGGGCCGGGGATGGGTCATGCTCCCCTCGCCTCGCACAACCGCACTCACCGCATGGTGCTGCCGTCCGCACTCGCCGCTCGCCACTCGTCACTTGTAATTTGTCACTTGATACTCAAAAAAAACCGCCCCGTTTTCACAGGGCGGCCTTTTCATTATCCTTGACTAAGCTTGGCTCTATTCCGAGCGAGAGCACCACTCGTCATTCGCCATTTGCCACTACCTACTAACCATCCAGCGTTCACTCTTCATCTCACCATCCTCCATCCAACTGATGTAGTACAAGCCATTGGCAAGCGCGGTATCAAACGAAAGTTCGTAGCGCATTCCATCTGCAGAGTCCACTCGATATCCTTCCACCCTGCGGCCAAGTTCATCAATTACATTCCAGTTCGTGATAACAGCGTCTGTGCCGGTTGCAACCACTACTCGATCACCATTGCCTGGGTTCGGGTAGACATTCGCAACCGATTCAATGTACTCTGTGCGCTCATCGCTTTGTGCAACTTCAGGCAACATGGAACTCGATGCTGTGTTGTTCACTTGAATGATTTGTGCCGGACCATACGCGCCAATTCCATAACTGAATATCGGCGCAATCTCTACCTTCCAGTAACCAATATTTGGCAATGGATACGTTCCATTCGGGAAGGGAACATACAACGATAAGTATACACCCGTCGAAGTATAGACTACAGGAGTTTGTCCGGGTATGGCTGTGCCGTCACAATTCGCCACACGTGTGAATCGCCAGCTATAGCCGGTTGCCGTACATGCGCTGGTCTCACCTGTAGTTGTAACCGCACGCAACAATGCGCTTCGGTTGAGTGTCGATGACGCACATCGCTGCGAACTCAACACTTCCATTGGTGGAGCTGCAGCTATTGTTCTCGAACATGCCACACCCTGAAGTGTAATCATCGGATCAGCTACACCGGCTCCGTTCAGCAGGGTGAAATTAGCATCGACACGCACATTGTATACTCCGCCGTTGCGAAGAGCAAGCGATGGTGTGTTCAACGAAATGATCGTCGTGTTGTTCACTGTTGCACTTGTTGTTGCGTAAGGTGTTGGAGCTGTTCCTCCTGTACCAGTAAAATTGAATGTATAAGAGGTCGCACCTCTGTAAACTGCTTTGAAAGTGCTACATAAACTCAAGCCGGCCAGAGGTTGAGTTGTAGCACATCCGCTTGCGCGAATCGGAGCCACACACAAAGTAAATGTTCCAACCGAAGTTGCATTGTAGTTGCGCACAGCAACATAGTATGTCTGACCAACGGTAAGATTTGAAACGTTCATAATCTCTGTACCACCTATCGTGTTGTTCACGTTCTCAACATCTATTTGACCCGATGGATGCGCAGCTGTGCGCAACTCTATCACAGCATCAAATCCGCTTGGAACCACCTTGATTTGTGCGGCCGTTGAAGGTGCCACAAAGCGGAACCACGAGTCACGGCCCGAGCCCACCGTTGCAGAAACGTTCGCAGGATTGCCCTCCGCAGAAATATCTGCGTTTATTACACTTCCGTTGGTCGTCTGACAATTTGGATAATATGCATTGGTATTATTTACGTTGAGCAGCGTTGCGAAAGCAAACCCGTCATTGATGATACCACTGCAGCCTTCATCAATCGTGATGTTGCAGTTATTGTCGACCAAGTCGCCACATATTTCACTTGCGCCGGGATACGACGTTGCTTGGGTATCGTCGCAATCGATTGAATACGGCGCGCCTCCATGTGCACCCGGATAGTATGGAATAGTTTGAGCGAACCCTGAGCAACCACTTATGCAGCCCATTTGGAAAATAAATCCTCCTACTCCATCACCGTCAACATCAGCCCACCATTCAGCCATTGGATTGATGTCTGCATTGCTATCGCAGCAGTCGGTATTGTCTGCCACGCGACCTGCAACAGGCGTGCAGCTTGCCACAGGTGAGCTCAATGGGTTACCAAATCCATCGCTGTCAGAGTCGATGTAATAAAGCGTAAGCGGAGTAATCTGCAGCGTGACATTGTCGGCTACTGCAGCGCATGGACCATTGCCATTACCGGTAAGTGTGAAGGTAACGGTTGTTCCTACATCACCGGATGCAGGTGTATAGGTTGGAGTCAACGTTGAAGCATTCGTAATCGTTCCAAGTCCATTGTGTGTCCACAAGCTGGAGGCGGTATTGCTTCGGCTTGCACCGTTAGCAAACGGATATGGGGCGGTTCCGCAGGTGGTCATGTTGCTACCCGCCTCAACTTGTGGCGCAGCAACTACCGTAATGGTAAGTGTATTGCTTGCAGCTGTGGGCGCATTGGCACACTGGTAATTTGACGTTAGCACACAACTGACCTGATCACCATTGGCAAGAGCAAACGATGAGAAGGTCGGCCCTGTTCCTGCCGATGTGCCATTGATTTTCCAGTCGTAGGTGGGAAGGCTTCCTTCAAACGTTGCCGACGAAGTGAAGTTCAACACATCACCCGCGCAAATGGTTGTGCTCGATGACGCGCTGATACTGAGCGTAGGCGTTCCAAAAGGAAGCACACTCATCGTGATGCTGTTGCTCGCAGCTGTAGCCGGACTCGGACAAGCTTCATTAGAAGTCATTAGGCAAGTAACTAAGTCACCATTTACGAGCGAGCTCGACGTATACGTTGTGCTATTGGTTCCAACATTGGTTCCATTTACCCTCCATTGATAGGTCGGTGCAGAACCGCCAAATTGCGGAGTGGCTGTGAAGGTTACTGAAGTGCCTGTGCAGACGCTTGCGGCAGTTGTGCTGATGGTAACAGCGGGCGTAACCGTAGGGTTCACAAATAGTGATCCTGCAGCAGTAGCCGAACCGCAACCACCGGCAAGCGATACAGTATAATTGAATAAACCCGTTGCAGTTGGTGCACCGCTAATCGTGACGACATTAGAAGACCAGCTCGCTGATAATCCCGTAGGAAGACCACTGAAGGTGGCTCCTGTCGCTCCTGTGGTTGCATAGGTAATTGAAACAATTGCGGCATTTTGACACCCTTGTTGATTAT
>JBJTRD010000083.1:0-2835 GCA_046075945.1 Flavobacteriales bacterium | reverse complement strand
ATCGCACCACCGACTGGTGGATCAATGGTGTAGGTGTGAACTACACCTACATCGCTTCCGGAGGTTACCGCGAGAATATGATTGGGGGAAGTGTATGGACAAGAGCTTACGTGGCGCAGCGCCTCATAGCACATAGTGAATTCGAACTTTTGCGTCGCACAGCACGCAATCAATTCGGTAATACAGGTTCGGTAAATGTGCCCGTTTGGTTGGTGGGCGCGGGCTATTCGAGCGGCGGCCGCATAGGCTTCAGCGCTATGATCATGTACGACCTCATTCAAGATCCCAACTCACCCTATTCGAATCCCATCATTCGACTAGGCGGACTCTTTGGTTTTTAATCCTGTCCTGTTGTGTCATCTTTGGTCTCTTCAATCTGCTGCTCATTTTCCTCTACAGGCAATTGCTCATTGTCCTTGCTCTCTTCGACTGCATCCACCTCCGGCGATTCATCTACGATAGGCAATACTTCTTCCTCCGGAAGCTCCTTTAATTTTTTCTCCACGTCGCGCTCCTTCGCCTCACGCTCTTCACTTGCAACTTCACCACCATATCGCTTGAAATAATCATCGCCAATCAGTCGCATCAGTCGCGTAATCTGACCCTGCCGTTTTTTCATGTAAGCGCCCGGTTTTGCGACACTGTATTTTATTGGATTGGGCAAACAAGCAGCAATCAATGCGGCTTGTTCTCTCGACAATTGTGAAGCATTCACACCGAAGTAAGCTTTGGAAGCCGCGCCAACACCAAAGGTGCAAGGTCCCATTTCAATCACGTTCAGATATACCTCGAGAATACGTTCTTTACCCCAAATCCATTCTATCAGATAGGTGAAATAAACCTCAAATCCTTTTCGAATCCACTTGCTGAACTTAGATTTTCCGGGCCATAAAAAAACATTTTTAGCAGTTTGCTGCGTGATGGTGCTGGCCCCTCGATACCTACCCTTGCGCTTTCCTTCAGTTTCATTGTATATACGCGCCTTCTCCACTGCATTCCAGTCAATACCGTGGTGCTTCATGAAATTATTGTCTTCGCTGGCAACCACCGCTAGCTTCATATGAGAAGAAATCTTATCACTGTCTACCCATTCCTTACGAAACTCTGCACCATCGGGGCACGAAGTGGTCAGGTGCAAATAAGTAGTAGGCGGATTAATCCACTTCAGAAGCAGAACCCACAGAAATGTTCCTGCGAAAAACGCACAGGTTGTGAGCCATAGCACCCGCCAAATCTTGCGTCCCGGCGATAACGACTGAAATCTTTTCATTTTCTATTTCAAACCTAGCTTGGTTCGGATGTCGGTCGGAATGGCATCCTTATGCACCACAATTCCAACCGTTTTCATCAGGTAATAATTGTCCGACACATGCAGATATCCATTGAATACATTGGAGACTCCCCATGAATTCTTCGTGATGAAATACGTATTGCCCTGCTGATCTTTTGACTTCCCAACGATGTGCATTAAATGATCATCGGTGGTTTCGAAGCGATCGAATGCAGCTTGACGTAACTCCGGTGTGGGCGTGACTTCAGCATGCATTGAAGTCCACCATTCTTCCTTCTTGGGTGCTGCAGCCGGAATAATGGCAACGCCGTTCGAATGTGAAAAACCCTTCTCACTCGCATCTGCATCCCACGCAATCGTAAATCCGTTATCAATTGCATAGTTGGTAATTCTTTCCAAGTCCTGAAGGGTCACATTATAAAAACTTCCCTTCGCCCAATTATCAGGCACCTCGAGCACGAATGGCGAATAGAGTGGATGGTGAGTAAATGATGTGATACTCACATAATCGGCGGGATTTATTTTCAACTCATCGCGAAACTGGGCCGGAGTATATTTCTTTCCATTGTAGTCGAACGTTGCGGGCAAGGCGCCCATTTCTGCATCGAGCATACTTTCGACTGTTTTCTTCCAGTCATTGCCCTCCTCATTCAACTTCTTCTCGACAACCGTCTTTACGGTAGATTCAAGTAATGCGTCGAGACCGCCATGGTTGTATTCTGTTGCACCATTCAACAAACCCGAATAAGCACTTTCCGGCACAATGCCGAATTCTGCAACTGTGCGTAAGACATCGTGACTAAGCCCACCCGGACCAAATTGCTGCTTTCCCTGGTAACGCACATACGCATCGGCCTTTCGAGGGTATTGGATACGCACGTTATACATCTCAGATATATCAACGGCTTTGCCTCCCTTACGTAAAATTTCTGCCTCTAAAAACGATACAGTCGCAAAGCTCCAGCAGGTGCCGGTTTGACATTGATTTTCAACAGCACCTGCAGCGTTTTCCTTTATGACCGAAAATGTATAAGGTCCAGAAGTGGTGACCGTTTGAGAAATTGCAGAAAGGCTCGTTGCAAAGAGCACGGCCGCTAACCATCCGGATTTTTTCATTTTGATTGTTTGATGCAATGATAACTCGGAAACAGCTTGCTATCAACCTTCACGTGTTCAAACGAACCTATAGAAATCGAATAGGCCGGCAACAAAAAGCAGAAATTTGAAATTGAAAATAAAATCATGAAAAAGAATATCGCAGTTGTTTGCGGGGGCTTCAGTGGTGAATCGGTAGTGAGCATGCGCAGCGCTCAAATGGTCATGGACAATATCGACCGAGAACTTTACGAACCCACCAAAATTGTCGTAACCGAAACGGAATGGTATGCCGAAACTGTGGATGGCAGGTCGCCAATCGATCGGAGCGACTTTACTATGCAGGTTTCAGGAATGAAGAAATCATTCGATGGTGTATTCATGATTATACACGGCACGCCCGGTGAAAATGGTATCATGCAAGGTTATTTCGAATTGCTGGGTATTCC
>JBJTRD010000082.1:0-2135 GCA_046075945.1 Flavobacteriales bacterium | reverse complement strand
AAATATTTCGCCTGCATCCGACATGGATGATCTTGTTATACCGGATGCCATGTTGAAACCGCTGGTTGGTGGAGGAAGCAAGTATGATGATTTATGCAAGGCATTTCATGTGCCCGCGCTCGAAGGTAAAATAGTGGGAGAGGTTACACGAAGAATTGTGCGTGAAGTGCCTCTTTAGTTAAACCCGTCGAGCGGCATCAATTGTATTCGTCAACTCCACAAACGCATCCACACCCAACTGCTCCGGACGTTTGTCCCAGATGGCTGAAGACGTATCGACATTTCCTTGTGTAACACTCTTCAGTGAATTGCGCAGCGTTTTCCTTCGTTGATTGAACGCTGTTTTCACCACCTGCTTGAACATCTTTTCGTCGCATCCCAGCACGGAGCCGAATTTTCTGCGCATGCGAATCACGCCGCTCTTCACTTTCGGTGGCGGAATGAACTCATCTTCATTCACCGTAAACAAATACTCAATGTCGTAATAGGCTTGAGCGAGTACCGAGATAATTCCGTAATCCTTGTTGCCGGGCCCACTAGCAAATCGCTGCGCCACTTCACGCTGAAACATTCCTACCAGCTCGGGCACCTGGTCCATATGATCGAGCACTTTGAAAACAATTTGCGATGAAATGTTGTAAGGGAAATTGCCCACCACCGCTAAGGGTTCAGCAAACATGATGTCGAGCGGCATGCGCAAAAAATCTTCTTCGTAAATGCGTCCGCGTAGTATGCCAAAATGAATATTGAGGTAATCGACACTCTCGCGATCTATTTCTACTACGTGTGTTTCAAATTCGGTTCGCTCGAGCAAATAGTGAGTAAGTGCTCCCATGCCCGGACCAATTTCCAGCACTTTTTTATAATCGCCGTGCAACGTAATGGCATTGGCAATGCGCTCACAGATTTCGCTGTTCTTCAGGAAATGCTGTCCGAGAGCTTTTTTGGGTTTGACACTCATAGATGGGAAAGTGCGCGAAAGATATAGCCTTCGTGCGACAAATGGCGGAGGCTTCCTTCCAGCGCGTGCAGCATGTTGGTGCGTGCTTTCAGGCTGTCATGAAAAACAACAATACTTCCGGGACGAATGTTGCGGACGACATTCTGCAGGCATTGCTCGGATGAAATGGTTGCATCGAAGTCGGCACTCAACACATCCCACATCACAGGCTGAAATCGTTTTTTCAAGGCATTCACTTGCGCGGGTGTTATGCGCCCATACGGTGGTCGAAACAAAGTAGATTCGATGGAATGGGTGGCCTGCAACACATTGCGCAAATAAGCCGTGGTATTCGTTTTCCAACCATCCGGATGGTCGTAGGTGTGATTGCCAATGCAATGACCTTCATCGATGATGCATTGCAAGATTTCGGGATGTGCCTCAGCATTTTTTCCCAAACAAAAAAAGGTTGCTTGCGCCCGATATTTATGCAGGAGTTCGAGTGCATCTTCAGTTACACCGGGTGTAGGGCCATCGTCAAATGTGAAATACACTTCACGCTCGGTTGTGTGAACATGCCACAGAAAATCTTTGGCCAGCGGTTTTAGCAGTGAGGGTGTTTTAACGAGGTACATCAGTCGAGCGGATGAGCCAGCACACACGATGTTTTCGCTTTCACCACCTTACCTTCCGTATTGAAGGCTTCGAACAGCACCACGTAAATGCCAATGGGCGCTTTCGTGCCATCGTCGGCAATGCCATCCCACGAAATGGATGCCGTATCACCGAGCAACATATTTTGCATGAGATACCGGACGGGCCGTCCTTCACTGTCATAAATATGCAGGTTCCCCACATAGCTTGGTTCTTCCAGTAGCACAGTGAAGGAGACAATATCGCGATACCCGTCATTGTCGGGTGAGAAGATTTCAGGTTCAACGGAAATGGTGGTTGTTCCTACAGCACTCAACATTGCTTGCGAGTTGATGATGCCGGGTGTGGCGAAGCCTGCGCTTTCTGCAGCGCTGTGCCAGTTGGTAGCTTCGTCTGATGGTCTGTTGTAGTCAATTCGCTCCAGCGATACACCGTCGGTCGTGTTGAGAAGCGGAAAATGGAAGTCGCTGTTGTAGGCGATTTCATCGGCTACTTCACCGTTCGGAAGCAGAAGATACACCGCGTCGTCCGATGAAAAATC
>JBJTRD010000081.1:0-7870 GCA_046075945.1 Flavobacteriales bacterium | reverse complement strand
TTACCCGCATGACTGGTGCTGAGTATAATTCCGTTAGGCACAGGAAAATTGCCACCTGCATTTTGGTATAAACCCAATTGCACCGCATCACCGGTAAAAGAAATATTACTTACCTGAACATCGGGGCCTACCAGCGCGGCCACAGCTTCGGCCGGGGTTACGGTAACGACAGTTACCTGCGAATAAACAATCGAGCTGAAAAGTGAAAATACGAATAGCGCTATTTTTCTCATAGAAATCGGTTTCAACAAATTGACTGACATCAACCCACCTTAAATAGTTGCCCGGTTATCGAACCAATGTCACGTGGCCCGATCGTTCAAACGAATTATAGCGTGCGTCAGTGGCCTGCAATATAAAGCTATACACCCCATTGGGCGCAAAATAATCTCCCTTCCGCACCTCTCCCGTCCAAAACTCTTCCATATCGCGTGACTCGAAAACGATTTCTCCGAAGCGATTAAATACGCGCACATGATAGCTCACCAAATCTCTTCCAACGGGCTTCCATATTTCATTGATGCCATCGCCATCGGGTGTAAACATGGAGGGAATGAATACTGCCCCCGTTGGTTGAAACTCTTGTGAAACCTCATTATGACAACCCAGTGGAGTATAGGCATGAAGTGTAGCTACCCAAGGATCGACCGTCATGAATTGATGCACAGGACTGTGCTCGTTCGATACCGATCCGTCGGAAAAATCCCAAAAGCAAACGATTGAATCCGACAGCACATTCGTGAAGCTTACGACATCATCCGACAAATATGCCGAAGTGAAATTGGGCTGGACGTAATCGATACCAACATTCACAGAGGCTGAAGCAAAATGCCCGCATTGATCTTGCACATACAACCGATACTCGGTTGGCTCGAGAGGAACTACATAAACAGTTTCCTGATCGGAGCCTCCATCCCATGAAAGTGTCAAATCGCCTACCCCTCCCTGCGCGCTGCCTGCAAGCATAAGCCCATCATACAAACAAACAGTAGTATCCGCATTAACAAGCACGGAGATAGGTGCCGGTGGTATCAAAATAGACATCACATCGCTTGCACTATTGTCGCACTCATCTTCCACGCTCAGCGCAATTTGCACATCAATCGGAGTAGTGTAATTGATGGTCGTATTGGTAGAATAGTTTGCACCATTGACCGTCCATTCGAAGTCTATGTTTCCGGCGCCCCCTGTAACCGTCGGCACGACGGTACTTGTGACCAAACAATTGGTGGTAATATCTTCGGGCAGCAAAACCTGCACAGGAACAGCCGGCACAGCAATATTCACCTGGTCGTTTGCGGTGTTTCCACACTGATCGCTCACTTCAATGCTCACAATCGCATCAGAAAAAAAGTAGTGACTGAAACTGGCTGTCGATGAATTGGAGGCACCATCAATAAACCAATCGTACGAATACGTGCCCACACCACCGCTAGGGGCCACGGTGTATGAAACTTCATCGATGCATTGAACAGAAAGATTAGAGCCCAAATCAATTTCAATTGGCACAGCGGGTACATCGTAGTTAAACACATCGGATACGCTAACACCGCAGAAATCCGTAACTTCCAGCTCCAACGCGACACTTTCATTTGAAGAAAAAAGCAAATTCGTGTTTACTGATTGTAGCACACCATTGACATACCATGCTGTGCTGTATGGAGGCAAACCACCTGAAATCTGTGGTTGAAAATTCTGAACGTCGAGACACGTTGCGGACATATCATCTGCTGCTTCAACTACCAAGGTAGGATTCTGAATAAAATTCACAGCTGCCAGACCATTGAAGGGTATAACCCCGCAGGTATCGCTTACCGTGAATGAATACGTGGTGGCTGAAGTTGGCGCGACCGTGTAGCTTGCTCCTTCGAAACCACCCGGCCATACAACTGTGTAATCGCCCAGGCCTCCTGTGATAGAGGGTGTGAACGTAGCAGTCTCTCCACAATTAATGAGGGCATCATCAACGGTGACTTCCAACGCCGGCAAGTCATAAACATTAATTTCAAGTGTGGCATTATTAGAACCACAGCCCGCATTTTCCATCGTTATTTCAAGAACCTCTACGCCTTCTAAAATCAAGTCCTGAATGGCCTGAAAAGTGAGTGTTACATTCTCTTCACCCGCAGGGAAAACGATTGAACTGTATGGAAAATTAATATCGCTTCCGATGATGGCATCGCCGCCAAAGGTGAGGTTGTAGCTCAACTCATTATCGACATTACCGGATCGGGTAAACACCAAATTACCGGCCTGGCAACCTTCGTAAACTCCACCATCGATGGGCGAAGAATAGTTGGGTGCCGTGTAACTCATCGAAAGAATGTTGCTCTGAAAACTTCCGGCCTCGAGATACACCCACGAATCGTAAAGGTTGTCCATCGCATCGCCAATTACGATTTTGATGTGGTAACTCTCGCCGCAAATCACCTGCGCATAGGCAGTTAGCACGGTGGTGAAAGCATCGGCCTGCACGTTGGCAAAACCACCACCATTGTCTATATAATAGGAAGAGTTCTCTCCAACGTTCACTGTATTAATACTGATGGGAACAGTGCTATTGGGAACGAGTGCGATGTTCGTAGAATTATTACTGTAAGGACCATTGATGCCGGGACCGCTCAGAAAAAAACCGAACGCATCATTTATGCTATTCACGTATTCGGGATATTCCTCGGATGAAAAAACATAGTTGAACGCCAGACTATCGCCCGTAGGCACAAAGTCGAACTCCAGCACAGCCGTATTGTTCAGCGACATGCCACTCAGACTTTCCAGATCCGGATCACCCACTCCATCGCTCGCGCCGGGAGGTCCCAGACTGTAGGAACCAGTATTGTTCGGACCAACGGCACCATCTACATTGCCTGATCCGATCACAACTCCATTGCCAATTCCCAGCCCACAATTATTGCAGTTAAAACCACCAATCTGAGCATTATCACCCTGAAACGTAATTCCACTTGCAGAAACCCCATCGCCCAACAAAACGTTTTGCACTGCAGCATTCGCATTGATAGCATTGTCAATAGTCAGCTGACCCTGCATGCGCATAAGGGGAAAAAGCAATAACACAATTATCCAGAAACGGATGCGCATGATTAGTTGAAAAAGATTGGATGGCTAAGTTAATGATTTTTAGACCTAAAAGGAATCGCGTAGAACGAAAAATAAACTTCGAATGTACATTTACCCCGCATGCAGGAAATTATTCGAATCGAGGGTCTGACGAAATTCTATCGCATTGGTGATGAAACCATCAAAGCGTTGAATGGCGTGAATCTTTCTATCTATAAAAATGAGTACGTAGCCCTCATGGGCCCTTCAGGTTCAGGAAAGAGCACGATTATGAATATCATTGGGTGCTTAGATACGCCCACATCAGGTAATTATTTCCTCAATGGTCCGGATGTGGCCAACCTCGACGACAATAAACTCGCAGAGATTCGAAACAAAGAAATCGGGTTCATTTTTCAAACGTTTAATCTGTTGCCGCGCTACAGCGCACTCGACAATGTCGCATTGCCCTTGGTTTATGCCGGCGTTTCCAAAGAAGACCGCACTAAAAAGGCAAAAGCAGCTTTGCAAAGCGTTGGCCTTTCCGATCGCATGAGCCATAAGCCCAATGAACTTTCCGGTGGGCAGCGCCAGCGTGTAGCCGTGGCGCGTGCACTGGTAAATAACCCGTCGATTATTCTGGCCGACGAGCCCACCGGTAATCTCGACACAAAAACAAGTCATGAAATCATGGCGCTATTCGATGAGATTCATAAGGCAGGCAATACCATAATCATCGTGACACACGAGGAAGACATTGCCCGCATGGCACATCGCATCGTTCGCATGCGCGATGGCCGCGTCGAAAGTGACTTACCCAATGTTCCCGAGCGAGCAACGGTTTAGGCTATTCACGCTCAAATTTTCATTCCGGATGTGGTAAATTCGCGCACTCAACAAGCCGTTTATGCCACACGCAACCATTGCCGAATTATTTGCATCGCAACCCGTTGATACCACTGTTACAGTGAGAGGATGGGTGCGGACCTTGCGCAACGATCAATTCCTGTCCATTTCAGATGGCTCCACTATTCGCACCATGCAGGTGGTGGTGAGCAAAGAACAACATGGAGAGAATACCCTTAAGCGCTTGCAAACCGGAGCGGCTGTGGCGGCAACCGGCAAGGTTCAAAAAAGCCTGGGTAAAGGACAAGACATCGAAGTGATTTGCGATACACTGGAAATTCTCGGTGACTGTGATCCGAATGAGTATCCCATTCAAATGAAGCGACACTCCCTCGAGTTTCTGCGTGAGAAAGCGCATTTGCGTTTCCGCACCAATACGTTCGGCGCTGTGTTCCGCATTCGACACCATCTGGCATTTGCCATTCACAAATTCTTCAACGACCGCGGCTTCTATTATTTGCATTCCCCTATCATTACCGGCAGCGATGCCGAAGGTGCCGGTGAAATGTTTCGGGTAACCAATCTCAACCTGGATGAAATTGCCAAGTCGGGGAAAGTAGATCACGGCGAAGATTTCTTCGGCAAAGCCACCAACCTTACGGTTAGCGGACAACTGGAGGCAGAACTTGCTGCATTAGCACTTGGAAAAGTGTACACCTTTGGGCCTACGTTCCGTGCTGAAAACTCCAATACAAGCCGACACCTTGCAGAATTCTGGATGATAGAGCCGGAAGTTGCATTCAACGACATTCGCGACAACATGGATTTGGGTGAAGCCTGCCTCAAATTCTGCATTCAATATGCACTCGACCACTGCCGCGAAGACCTCGAGTTTTTGCAGGAGCGCGAAAGCAATGAAGACAAACAGAAACCCGTGGAAGAGCGCCAGTCGATGCCTTTGCTGGAACGTTTAAACATGATTGTAAGCAACGATTTCGAACGAATCAGTTATACCGAGGCAATCGATATTTTACTTCAGTCGAATCATTATAAGAAAAAGAAATTCAAGTATCCCGTAGAATGGGGTATCGACATGCAAAGTGAGCACGAGCGATATCTTGTGGAGAAACATTTTCAGAAACCTGTGATCATTACCGGATATCCTGCTGCTATTAAAGCATTCTATATGCGCATGAATGAACCCGATGCACAAGGCAGAGAAACAGTTGCTGCGATGGATATTCTCGTTCCGGGTATTGGCGAAATCATTGGCGGGTCGCAGCGTGAAGAACGTTACGAAATGTTGCGAGCAAAATGCGCTCAATTCAACATTCCTGAAGATCACATCTGGTGGTACCTCGAAACACGCAAGTTCGGAACTTGTGTTCATGCCGGCTTCGGTATGGGCTTCGAACGCCTCATCATGTTCGTGACAGGCATGGGCAACATTCGCGATGTGATTCCTTTCCCACGTACCCCGTTGAACGCGGAGTTTTAAGCAAGAAGTTCCTTTGCATTGGCGAGTGCTGCGGCCGATTTCTTTTTGCCACCGAGCATTTCGGCCAGCTCATTCACCCGCTGTTCACCGGAAATGAGTTCCACCGAGGTAACGGTGGTGTCGTTGCTAACCGCTTTAGAAACTTTCCAGTGATGCTCTGCTTTGCCCGCAATTTGCGGAAGATGCGTAATTGCCAATAACTGCATCGATGTGCTCATTTCTTTGAGGATGGAACCAATTTTCAATCCTACTTCTCCGCTTACACCCTGATCGATTTCATCCAAAATCAATACAGGGAGTTGCTTATGCTTGCTGATAGACGCCTTTATTGCCAGCATTACCCGAGATATTTCACCGCCGCTTGCCACTTTATGAATGGGCTGGAATTGGCCGCCCTTATTGGCTTTAAATAAAAATGCAAGTTGATCTCTTCCCCACGCATCGAATTCTTCCTTCGGCTCGAGTTGTAAATTCACTTCTGCATGTTCCATGCTAAGCCGACCGAAGTATGTCTGCATTTCTTGTTGCGCAAGCTTTGCTCCGCGTGTACGCGCCACATTCAATTGCTCCGACAATTTCGAAAGTTCCTGCTCACACAGCATGCGCTCTTCATTGCATGCCCGCATGCGCTCCTCCAGTTCTTCCGAAGAAAAAGCGCGCGACTTTAATTCATCGAACAACGTGCGAAGCTCCTCCACAGATTGAACCCGATGCTTTTTCTGAAGCTGATAAACCAGCGAGAGTCGCTCACCCAACTGCTCCGCCTTGCGCTCATCTACCGAAACGCCTGATGCAAAGGATTCAACGTCGCGCGCCAATTCACGCAATTCAATCGAACTGCTTTCAAGCCGCGCTAACAAATCCTGAATCGGCGCAGATAACGATCTTACCTTACCTATACTTGATTTGGCAAGCGACAAACGCGACAAGACCGACTGCTCGGCACCATCCAGAATTTCACTCGCACTGTACAATGACTGACGAATTTGATCGGCATGCTGCAGTGTATTCAACTCCGATTCCAGCTCTTCCTGATTCAACTGCTCCAACCCGGCCTTTTCCAATTCCTGAAGTTGAAACCGCACATAGTCCTGCTCCTGTTGCCAGTGTGCAAGACGTTCTGACAACTCCGTAAACTCATTGCGCAGTTCATTCCATTGATTGAATTTCAATCTATAGTTCTTCAACACGTGTTCGTTCTCGGCGAATGCATCGACCACTTCAAATTGAAACGAACGATCTGAGAGCAATGAGTTTTCATGCTGACTGTGAATATCGACCAGGCGTCCACCCAACATTTTGAGCACATTCAACTGCACAGGTGTATCGTTTACAAACGAACGACTTTTGCCACCGGCAGCAATTTCTCGGCGCACCACGGTGTGATTTTCATAATCCAGATCGTGCTCTTCAAAAAAAGATTGCAGTTCGCACCGGCTTAAATCAAAGGTGGCCTCAACCACACACTTTGCATCGCTTCGCCGCATCGACTTGGTATCGGCTCGTTCACCCAACAACAATCCAAACGCTCCCAGCAAAATGGATTTCCCGCTACCTGTTTCACCTGTTATAGCTGTAAAACCCGAAGAGACATCGAGGGTGAGGTCATCGATCAGTGCATAATTCCGGATGTGAAGTCGTGTAAGCATAGTTCAGCACATGCTATTGCAGAATTTTCTCGTACTTGGCTATGTTGCCCGGATCATACAATTTACAACTTTCGGCCACGGATTTTTTATCCTCGAGGCTGCGGGGCTTATAAATGTTCACTATCTCGTCGGCCTTCGCATAAAAGAGAACCTGCATATTGTATGACGAGGGCCTAACTCTATGGACATCCTGAAGCCCTTCAATGGCCGCGCTCATTTGTTCAATTGCTCCTTGCTGATCCAAATACAATTTATCCAATCCCTTGCGGTGATAGTTGTACAAAAACTCGCGTATAGGTTTGAAGGTTTGAGATAATATATTCTCAATGATCCAAAATCTATTTTGCCGACCCTTCTCATTACTTCTCCAACCCGATTCTGCCGCATTTTGAGCATTATTGATGATGGTTTGACACGTTAGGTAATAATCAGTACCACCTTCCATTGCAAACGTATCATAGTCCATCGCCAAAATAAGATTTGCATAAAATGCAAGCACGCTGCTCAAATTATCGCGATGCTGATCGTTGCTCCATTGTATCATGGTATTCTCTTGAAACACGAACTCAAAATCCCGGTCATTAATATTCAACACCGAAGTCTTGTAATCAGAATTGTATACCGGCCTGCCACTGGTAACTTGCAAACTGCCCTTGAACGAACGGTTGTCGACTTGCTGTTCAATGGTAATCTGAAAAGTACACTGAATGCGCTCGTTGGTTTGCCAGGTATCCTTCGACCATTTTCTTCCATTCAAAAACTCGGTAATGGTGCTTTTCATCGTATTGAAAAGCTCCGGTGGCGACATTACTTGCTGAGG
>JBJTRD010000080.1:0-3112 GCA_046075945.1 Flavobacteriales bacterium | reverse complement strand
CTACAACATCACGAGCAATGTATTGCAGTCCGGTTTGTTCATGCTCGCTGAATACTCGGGCGACAGCTATACCGCATTCCTGAACGCAACGGCATCCAACAGCCGCTATAATCGCATCGATCATTTTGCCTTGCGCGATTCGCTCGGAAACGAAATCGAAAGCGGATGGAAAAACTTCAATGGAGGAACCGTGAAAGCGGGCTTCAACTACCGTTTCAACAAACGCGCTTCTGTTTTTATGAATACCGGCTTCCTTTCTCGCGCTCCTATGCTGGCAAACACGTATTACAGCACGAGCCTGGAAACCTTCAACAACCTGCGCAACGAAGAAATTTCATCAGCTGAGGTTGGCGCCAATTACAACACGAAAGAATACAAAGTAACGCTCAATGCTTACTACACCATTTGGAACAACCGCCCGGTTACAGGAACACGCACCAACGGCACTGAAAACTTTTACTACAACGTACCGGGTATGCGTGCACTGCATAAAGGAGTGGAACTGGATGCTGAATGGAACGTGCTAAAATCACTCAGCATGGAAGGCGTGCTCTCGGTAGGCGACTGGCGCTGGAAATCTGCAGCGACCGCCTATGTAACGGATGAAAATGGCAACACGGTGGGCGACCCCATTCAGTTTGATGCACGTAACATTCGCGTGGGCGACGCTGCTCAGTTTCAAACAAGCTATGCGGTTCGCTACAGCCCTATCAAAGGACTTTACTTCAAACCGCGTATCACATACTTCGACAACAACTTTGCTGAATTCAACCCCGATGGACTTACCGGAGAAAATGGCGGAAAACAGTCGTGGAAAATGCCTGCCTATCATATGATTGATGTAAGCATGGGCTATAGCCGCGACATTTCAAAAGACTATAACCTGGGCTTGCGCATCAACCTCATCAATATTACCGACGAAGTATTCGTCACCGATGCACTCAACAACGAATACAAGCCGCAAAACAATCCCGGCTTCAACGCCTCTTCTGCCGGTGTATACTACGGCATGGGCTTGCGCTGGACCGTAGGACTCACACTCACCATTCGCTAACGAACGCATATTAACCTTTATAATCGCAATGAAAAAAACAATTCAAACAATGATGGTGGTTCTGATGCTGGCCGCAAACGTTTCGGCCTTCGCTCAAGCCATTCTACCCGCTTCGTGGAACTTCGATGTGAATCCGCCGGTTGGCTGGACAGAATCGCTCGGCGCCAGCAACACGCGCTATGCCAACGGACAAAACGGACAAGCGTGTCGCCTCGACTTCACAGCCGATTATGTGCTGCTCGAGTTCGCTGAGGAACCGGGAGCATTGACCTATTACTTGAAAGGACAAAACTCGGGCGGAGCATTTCAGGGAACATTCACCGTCGAAGAAAGTGTTGACGGAAGCACCTTCACACCGCTTCGCTCCCTGGTGGGCGCCGCGTTGCCTGCCACTGCTTTCACCTTGTTCACCGACAATCCTGCAGCAAGCACACGCTACATACGCTGGTATTTCACCGAAAAAATTTCGGGTCACAACGTAGCCCTCGACGAAATCACCCTGGCAATGCCTACTGCAGGTGCAGCTCAGAAAATCAACGTTACCGATGCTACAAACAACGTCCCAAGCGGTATCACTTATTTCATGGGTGGAAACGCACAACAGAACTTTACGATCCAAAACTTGGGGTCTGCCACTGCACTTACCATTAGCGACATCAGCATCACAGGTGCGAACGCTGCTGATTTTTCAATTGCCTCCATACCAACTTCGGTGGCGGCGAACGGTTCACAACCATTGACGGTGAACTTTGCATCGGCAGCATCTGGATCACACGTCTGCACCATCAACATCAGCAGCGACGATAGCAGTGAGCCTGTATACAGCATCAACCTGTATGCAGTATCGGGCGGATTGGCCACCGAACCAACAGCGCAGGCGGCTTCTGTATCGTTCGATAACGTGCGCTCGTGGGATTTTCAGACATCCATTACCGCATCTGCGTCACCTGCAGAAGGCTATATCGTATTGCGTAAAAAAAGCGCTCCTGTTACTGAGGCTCCCGTCGATGGCACTGGCTATCTGCGCGGTCAATGGATAGGAAATGCACAAGTAGTATACGTTGGCAACGCAACTTCATTCGATGCACGCGGTATCGAAGCCGGCTTTACCTATCACTTAGCTGCTTTCGCTTTCAACGGTCAAGATGGTTTTGAAAACTACCTCACTACCTCACCAACTGCTTCTGCTGTAGATACACCCGCCCCCAACTTCGGTGCATTGTACAACGGTATCAACGTGAGCAGCGCATCATTCGTTAGCGACCTCACCACATTGATGAATCCTTCAAATTACTTCCAGATTTATTACAGCAACTACATCAGCACACTCGTCAACAATTTTTATGTACGCGATACCGTGGTGGGTGGTGTAACGAAAAACATGGTAGAATGTCAATACAGTGGTGTGCCCTACTTATTCGACGCCGGCTTCCAATGGACAAGCCTCAGCCGTGAGCACCATTACCCACAAAGCTGGATGCCTACCTATTTCGACGCCAGCTTCGACCAGTCAGAAGAAGTGAGCGATTTGCACAACCTGTCACCTGTTTGGCAAAACGAAGTAAATGCTGTGCGCAGCAACTACCCATACGGAGAGGTTGTGAATGCTACGAGCACCTATCAAGACTGTAAGCTCGGCACGAACAGCATCGGCCAGACAGTATACGAGATGCGCGACAGCTTCAAAGGAAACGCTGCACGCGCTGTCATGTACCACGCTACGAAAAATAACTCGGCTGCCAACGACTTCAGTCTTCCGGAGCAAATCTCCCTCACCATCCAATACGGTCAAAACGAACACTTGCTCAAGCAATGGCACTTCCAGGATTTGCCCGATAGCTGGGAAATCACGCGCAACGAATACATCCAGTATGAGCAACACAACCGCAACGCATTTATCGATCAAGTAACGTATCCTTGCTACGTTCGCTTCGCTGACTTGACTCCGTTCACACCCGAATTCATCTTCAACAATACGACACTCACCTGCATTGATCCTGCCATCAGCTATCAATGGTACCTTGATGGTAACCCAATTGCCGGAGCAACATCAGCTAC
>JBJTRD010000079.1:0-2868 GCA_046075945.1 Flavobacteriales bacterium | reverse complement strand
CGGTGGTCATAGCTGTGGCTCAGGAACATCATGTGGCGTATGCCAATGAAATCGCCCGAAGGAGTCTCAATAACAGCCGGTTTCTTGCGAATAGCACCCACGGCCATGATAGCTACTTGCGGCTGATTGATGATGGGCGTGCCCATTACATTGCCAAAGGATCCCACGTTGGTAATGGTGTATGTGCCACCGCTGATCTCATCGGGAGTTAATTTATTGTTACGCGCGCGATCTGCAAGGTCATTCACACGCTTTGCGATGCCTGAGAGGTTGAGCATATCAGCATTGCGTATCACCGGCACGATCAGATTGCCGCTTGGAAGAGCGGTCGCCATGCCCATATTGATATCACCACGCTTGATGATTTTATCGCCATCGACAGAAATATTAATCATCGGGAAATCCTTGATAGCCTTTACCAATGCCTCAATGAAGATCGGCGTAAAGGTGAGTTTGGTCTTTTCCTTCTGTTCGAATTGTTTCTTGATTTTCTCGCGCCACAAAACGATGTTGGTCACGTCGGCTTCTACATAGGATGTAACGTGCGGCGAAGTTTGCTTGCTCATCACCATGTGATCGGCGATGAGTTTGCGCATGCGATCCATCTCGATGATTTCGTCGTTGCCACCGATACTGATGGCCGCCTTCGGTTTGGCGGGAGCAACCGGACGTTCAACATTCCCACGATTGAAATCGTGGGCAGGAGCAGCGTCCGCAGATTCCTGCTTCACAACTGCAGCAGTTGCTTTTCCGCGTGTAGCGATATAATTGAGAATGTCGTTTTTGGTAACACGTCCGCCCTGGCCTGAACCTGAAATAGCATCGAGTTCAGCCTGGCTGATGCCCTCTGTCTTTGCAATGCTTTTTACAAGCGGTGAGTAAAATCGATCTTCGCTGCTGGAAACAGTTATGGATGGAGCCAGCGGTGAAGCCATTGTGGCGGCTTCGATGTGTGCAGGGGCTGCCTGCACAGGGGCCGAGGCCGGTGCCGCAGCTGCCGGAGCAGTGACCGGTGCAGATGAGGCGCCGGTTGAAATCAACGCAATTGGCTGACCCACGGCTACTACATCGCCCTCTTTCACCAGGCATTTCAGCAATATTCCATCTTCGGGAGAAGGCACCTCACTGTCTACTTTGTCGGTAGCAATTTCAATGATTGGCTCATCGGCAGTGACCTTATCACCTTCCTTTTTCACCCACTTGATGATGGTGGCTTCTGCCACGCTTTCGCCCATTTTGGGGAGCAAGAGTTCTATCTGGGACATTGACAGATGGATTCGTTGATTTTCGGGTGCAAATGTAGATGGTTGGAGGTTATTTCAGTGTGTTTTTATTTAACCGCAAAGGCGCAGTTGTTTAACCACAGAGAGGATAGAGAGCACGGAGATTTTGAAGAAAAATGATTTGATGTTATCCACAGAGAGGATAGAGAGCACGAAGATTTTGGAATATAAACCGGTGATTTTTTTGTGTGTTCTCAAAAAAAACGTCCGTTGACTGAAATAATTTTCATTCTTTTACACGAATGAAAAATACATGCGTCCTAAAGGCACTCGCGAAAACAATGTGGAAAATTTCAATGAGCTTCCTTCTACTCTTATCGTTTCATACATGTTTTTCACAGTCGCCTGCTGTAGAATCGCGCATTAGTCAGATTAAAGAGCTTTACAAAAAAGCGCAAGAACATCTTCAAAGCACCCAAAATTGTGAGGAAAAAGCAATAGTAAATAAAGTCCCATTACAGGATTTTCTGGAAGGATCAGATGCGAATGAACTATTGGAGTTTCCACAAAAAGCAAGATTATGCACACTGCCGAACAATCTTTCCGTGCTAACCGCGGAATTCAGTGATTGGGAATGGGGAGATGAGATAAGCTTTTTTATGGAGAACGGGAAAATATTCTTTGTCTTTGATCGACAGTATGGTGTTGCCGGTCAAGTCGAGCAGCGTATTTATTTTGACAGCAACGGCAAACTAATTCGTGTACTTTCTAAATCCGATGTCGAAACAGGCGAAATGAGTGAAAACATTCGAGTGAATGATCCTGAAGAAATTCAACGAATAGATAATTTTATTCGGGAGCAATTTCAGAATGCGCAAAAAATGTTGAACTGAGCGCAACAGATTTGACATTAACCACAGAGAGGACAGAGAACACAGAGAAATAACTTCCTCTATGTTCTCTGTCCTCTTTGTGGTTCACAAAATTCTACTGCTTCACCAAACGTAACACTTGGGACTCCCCGCCTACGATGCGAAGTAAGTACATACCTGAAGGCTTGTCATTCATATCTGCGTTCAGTCGGCCATTGAGATCCGACAAGGTTGCAGAGTAGGTTTGAATAATGCGGCCTTCTGTCGTCATGAGCTCGGCATGCAAGCGCGTGTCGGCAGCGAATACGCCATTTACAGCGATATCGAATCGATCTTCAAACGGATTCGGATACACAACAAATTGCGCCAGTACCGGTGTTGCCAATGAGATGGTTTCACCACCACGATTTAATACGCCTGTTCCGGAAACGTCTTCCAGTCCTTCAATGGACTGTATGTTGAGTTCACCGTGCACAAAAAGATGAGCGCCCTCTTCCACGACCACATGGTGGGCACTTGCGAGGCCTACCACTGCCGGTTGAGGAAATGCATTGGAAGGAATAATAACGAGTGAAGTATCCATGGGCACTTTTCCTTCCTCCCAGTTGTAGGGATCGTTCCAATCGGATGTGCCGCCGTTGCCTGTCCAGAAAGAGGAAGTATTACCGGCCGTTGCCGCATTGGCATTGGTAATGACTGAAGGAGCTTCGTAGGTGACATTCACCCAGCAACGTTGCGAAGGATTCGTGTTGACGTTGTTGCGAACTTTGAGT
>JBJTRD010000078.1:0-2510 GCA_046075945.1 Flavobacteriales bacterium | reverse complement strand
GTTGGTGAGCACGCTCGAACCATGGTATGTGCTCAACGGGGAGTTTTGACTTAAACTTGTAGCAACAATTGGCGTCTGCCTGCTAAACTATGTCCAACCTGCAAAACTTGCTTCAACGCTTCGATGCTATTTCCCTTGCGGAAATGGATTCGGTTCGTTTAATGAATCGAACGGATACCAAGTTCATGATTGGGCGAGAGCAACTCGAACAGTTGTTGGCAACACTTGGAACCAACTATAGAATTCTAGAAGTTGAAGGTGTTCGCATGAATCGCTATAAGACGCTCTATTTCGATACCCCCGACTTTATGTGTTACCGCTTGCATCACAGTGGAAAGCGCAATCGTTTCAAAGTACGCAAGCGCGAGTATGTCGAAAGCCATCTTTCCTTTCTCGAATACAAAGAGAAAACAAACAAGGGGCGAACTATCAAAAGCCGCATCAAGCTGGGTGAAATAGGAGATTCGTTGAATGAACGAGAGAACGCTTTTATTGATGAACGAACACATCAGCATTTGAACTACGAGCCGAAGTTGTGGAATAGCTTCGGACGAATAACGCTTGTGGATATGACTGCAGGTGAGCGTCTCACCATCGACACCGATATCGCTTTTGAAATGGCTAATCGCAAAGCAACTATTCCAGAATTAGTAATCATCGAAGTAAAGCGCGACGAGCATAGCGGTGCGTCGGAAGTATTGCGGCAATTGAAGCACCAGCTGGTTCGACCCGAATCGATGAGCAAGTATTGCCTGGGGGTTGCGCTGTTGTATCCCGAAATGAAGTCGAACAACTTCAAACAGAAATTATTGAAAATCGAAAAAATAAAATTGGCCTATGTTGCTTGATTGGACGAATCTTTTTTTACAAGTGCAAGAGGTTTTGCCGGTAGTGGTTGATGAACCTGAAAAGTTCAAACCATTGGGTGGACTGAAGTTTTTCAATGGAGAAGACTTGTTGGGCCTCGTTATTCGCATGGCTATGCACCTGCTGTTTGTATTCGTGTTGGTGCGCTTGATTTATTATCCCATTGCTAAACGAAAAGATTTTCTGTTCACCTATTTCCTTTTCAGCATTTCCATTTTTACGATGTGTTTTTTGCTGGAAAGTGTGAAGCTGGAAATGGGATTTGCGCTGGGATTGTTCGCCGTATTCGGAATCATTCGTTATCGCACCGATGCGATTCCGATTAAGGAAATGACGTACCTCTTCATCGTCATTGGTATGTCGGTGATGAATGCACTCATCAATAAAAAGATATCTGTTGTGGAATTGGTATTCGCTAACGCGGCCATTCTCGCGTTGACCTACGGTCTAGAGCATGTGTGGCTTTTGCGCCATGAATCACAGAAGTTGGTGGTGTATGAGAAAATCACCCTCATTCAGAAAGGTCGTCGTGCAGAGTTGATTGCGGATCTGGAAGAGCGAACAGGCATCAAAATCAATCGCGTGGAAATAGGTAAAATTGATTTCTTGCGTGATACGGTGATGGTGAAAATCTATTTCTACGAAGACCAGCAAGACGGACACATCGACGAAACATTCTCATCGGGATTCAATAATTAATCGACATGAAAGTGCAATCAACAATTTGGATTTTCATAGCGCTGCTTGCGGTTGCTTCCTGTAAAAAAGAAGCGGGCGATGGTGGTAATTCCTCTATTAAGGGCAAAATCACCCGGGAGTTGCGTGTCATTTTAAATAATCCGTCCACGACTGTGGGCGTTTTTCCGGCGGCAGATGAAGACGTATACATCATATACGGTAATCACGTATCACCTGACGACCGTGTTCAAACGAACTACGATGGCGAATACGAGTTTCTGTATTTACGCCCGGGGAAATACACCGTCTATGCTTTTTCGAAGGACACCAATGCGGTTGCGGTTCCTTGGGATGAAGACCACATGACCGTGTTACAGGAATTGGAAATCACCGAGGGCAATCAGCAAGTGTTAGCCAGCGATATGACCATTTACGATGCGAATTAGTTTTCTACTTGCTCTGACGTTCGTCATTACACAAGCGTTTTCTCAAACAAAAGATGCGGGGTTGTGGATGGATGTGGGCTTCAGTCGTGAATTGGGTGACCGTTTTGAATACGCAGTTAGTCCGGAGATTCGTTTAGACGAAAATCTGACACGTTGGTCGCGCCTTTTTACCGATGCTTCGTTGGAATTCAAATACAACAAACACATTTCACTTTCAGCTGCCTATCGCGGTGGAGTGGGAAATGATGGCGTGCACGTCGATGGAAGGCATCGCATGCAATACGGCCTAGGGTTAAAGCAGAAATGGAATGACTGGACAGTCCAATACCAATCGCGCGTGCAGTTCGCGTTGAATGCAGCCTGGAGTGATGCTGATGTGGATTTCAACACCACTTGGCGCAACAGGCTCACGTTAAAATATGGCGGATTAAAAAAGACAGATCTTGCCACTGCTTATGAAACCTTCAATTCGGTTTCTGCCTATCAGGAGCTGGCTTGGACCAATTGGCGCTGGACGGC
>JBJTRD010000077.1:0-2206 GCA_046075945.1 Flavobacteriales bacterium | reverse complement strand
CAGGTAAGAAGTCGTATGCCGTTTCATTTACGCTTCAGGATACAACCTAAACGATGACCGATGAGCAAGAGTTTGCGCTCGGTATCGAATGCCACTTTCTCAATGTCGGCGTAGCGAACGGCTTTGTCTATCAACAACGACAAATCGCGACGCACCGCAGGAAACTTCTCGGGCTGCTTATACGAGGTGCGCTTGGAAGGTATTGCTTTCAATACATTCTCCCAATTCAACTCAGCATACCACACTTCCTGCTTCACATCAAATGCTTTCAATATCGATAAATGCAACGCGCCGATGATTCCTATCGAGAGCTTTCCTGCAAACACTTCCACCGCTTCGCTAAAGAATGGATGCTCGGCCGACTTGAATTGAACACCTCCGATTCCTACTACTGCCATTGCTCTTTCAACAGCTGCTCTCAAATCGGCAAATGAAACTTTATCGCTTGCATTGTTCCAGTTTTCGGGTAAACGTCGTCCGGTTACAAGCATCGACACATGTCTCTCTTCATGATAACCCGATGCATATTTATGATACACCTTTCCGAATTCGAATAATCGCAGATCCGGACTTTTGTGATTCTGATTTAGTTCGGCCGCTTGCATAGCTCCGTATAGCAGCGACTGGCGCATGATAGACAAATCGCCGCTGAGCGGATTCAAAATCTCGACTGCACAGCTCGTTAGTTCCTCGCGCAGATTCAAATGCTTGTTGCTCGACAAGCTCATGGACTGTATTTCGTTAAAGCCAATCGATGCAAGCATATCGGAAACACGATGCTGACACTGCTCGGCATCGGGGTGTGTTGCTTTGCTGAGGGAGCTATGCATACGCGCAGGAATCTCAATGTTGTTGTACCCATAAATGCGCAGCACCTCTTCTACAACGTCTGCTTCTCGTTGCACATCGGCGCGGTACAACGGCACTTCGAGTTGCAGGCCTTCTTCCGTTTCGCCTGTAATACAGATATCCAGATCGGTCAAAATTTGTTTCACCGTATCCTTTGGAATATCCTTCCCTATTAATTGCATACTGCGCTTCCACTGAAAGTCGACCGGATGCGCCATGTTGAAATCGTCGCGCACATCGTATACGTCGGTCACCACCTCGCCACCTGCTTCCTGTTGTATGAGTTGCACAGCACGTTGCAACGCCCATCGCACAGCATGCGGATCGCAACCGCGTTCAAATCGAAAACTGGAATCGCTGTGGATGCCCTGACGTTTCGCCGTTTTACGAACGAACACGGGATGGAAATAAGCACTCTCCAGAAATACATGCGTTGTTTCTTCACTCACTCCGCTATCGGCACCGCCCATCACACCTGCAACACAAAGCGCACGCGAAGTGTCTGCAATCACCAAATCTTGATCGGTAAGCGTGCGCTCCACGCCATCGAGAGTCGTCATTTTTTCTCCTTCATCTGCCAATCGAACGCGAATGACAGCCCCGCCAATTTTGTTGGCGTCGAAGGCATGCATCGGCTGACCTATTTCATGCTGAATGAAATTGGTAATGTCCACCACGTTGTTGATGCTTCGCTGCCCAATGGCTGCCAGGCGTTCCTTCAACCATTCGGGCGAAGGCCCCACCTTGATTCCATGCAACAACACACCCGCATAGCGCGGACAAGCCTCCTTATTTTCTACTACGACTTCAAATGAAACTTTATTTACCGGAGAAGCAATAGCGGGCACTTCGGGCTTCATCAACTGCGATGAAGCGACCTGTTGGCCTCCACTATTGCGCAGCGCCGCATGCAGGTCGCGCGCCACACCGAAGTGTGAAAACGCATCGGTGCGGTTGGGGGTAAGTCCAATCTCCAGACAATAGTCATCGCTCATGCCCAGCCATTCAGCAGCGGGAGTTCCCACGGGCGATGATTCGTCGAGCACCATAATTCCCGCATGGCTTTTTCCCAAGCCCAACTCATCTTCCGCGCAAATCATTCCGTGCGATTCTGCGCCGCGAATCTTTCCCTTCTTTATTACGAATGGCTCACCTTCGGTTGGATAGAGCTTTGCTCCTATGGTTGCGACCAACACCTTCTGTCCTTGCGCTACATTGGGCGCGCCGCATACAATTTGCACGGGCTCACCACTTCCTAAATCAACTTTCGTGAGACTTAGTCGGTCAGCATCGGGGTGCTTGCCACATTCAACAATATGACCCACCACAACGCCCGACAAACCGCCGGGCACTTTCT
>JBJTRD010000076.1:0-6776 GCA_046075945.1 Flavobacteriales bacterium | reverse complement strand
CCACAATTGGGTGTGTGGATGGGCTGGAATATTATCAGAAGCTTTATGAAAAAATATCCGGAAACAAAGCTGGATCAGCTACTGGCAGAAAGCGATAATCAGCGTTTACTATCGGCCTACGTGCCGGGCAAAAACTAATGCAGCCCTACATTTGCTTCCATGAAACTCGAACAAATCAAATTTGATATACAGCTTGACGATAACAACGTTCCCGAAAAAATAAACTGGACGGCCACTGACAATAACCTCTCATCAGAGGCAAAGGCGATGATTCTGGCTGTCTGGGACAAAGCGGAACAAAATGCGATGCGCATTGATTTGTGGACAAAGGAAATGCAGGTCGATGAGATGAAGCAGTTTGTACATCAAACAATTCTGACCCTCGCCGATAGTTTCGAGCGAGCAACCAACGAAAAACCAATGGCCGATACGATGCGTGATTTTTGTGCGTACTATGCGGAGAAAATGAACATCATAAATAAGTACTAGGTGCGATGTGCAAAGTAATATCACCTCGCCCCCTGCCCCTCGCCCCTCGCCCTTTGTAAAAATGCTTCCCTCCAGCGCTACATTCCTAAAGTCTTCGACCCTGCTCGAGCAGTGTCCTGCGACTGACAGACCGGAGTTTGCTTTTATAGGCCGCAGTAATGTGGGCAAGAGCAGTCTCATCAATATGTTGGTGAACAAGAAGAATCTTGCGAAGACATCGGCTACTCCCGGTAAGACCCGCCTCATCAATCATTTTGATATCACAAGTAATGTTGGTTCCTGGTATCTTGTGGATTTGCCGGGCTACGGATATGCGAAAATTTCGCGCAGCGAGCGTGAGAAATGGGAAGTGATGATAGACGGCTATCTCAGCGAACGTGAAAACCTCCTTTGCACATTCGTTCTCATCGATGTGCGTCATGAACCACAAAAAATCGATCTGGAATTTTGCCTGAAATTAGGTCAGGACGGAATTCCATTTGCACTTGTTTTTACAAAGGCTGACAAAGAAAAGCCCGGTGCTGTAGAGCGCAACGTGAACGCATTTTGCGACAAACTTTTGGAGCATTTTGCTGAATTGCCGAACATATTTGTTACGTCTGCAACGGAGCGTACAGGCCGAGAACGACTGCTCAATTTCATCGGGCAGAGTTTGGCGTAAACGATTGGTCTTTTGGGCCTCCCTGTAATCCTATTATCCTACAATCCTGTAATCCTTTTCAGTTGAAAGTTGCAGGTCGGCCCGCAACTCCCCATAATCCTACTATCCTACTATCCTATTATCCTTCATCCATCCATCCAACAATTCGTTGAAATGCTGCGGATGCTCCATCATGGGTGCGTGGCCACATTCGTCAATCCAATACAAGGTCGAATTGGTGAGCAGCTGGTGAAACTCTTCGGCTACTTCGGGCGGTGTGATGGTGTCGTTTTTTCCCCATATTAGGCAAACAGGAAATTTCATGGCGGGCAGTTCTTTCGCCATGTTGTGCCGTATGGCCGATTTGGCAAGAGCCAAAATGCGCAGCACACGATTACGGTCGTTTACGATTTCGAAACATTCATCCACGAGCTCGTCGGTAGCGTGTTTCGGATCGTAAAAAGTAAGCCCCACTTTTTGTCGAATAAATTCTTTGTCTTCTCGCCGCGGGAAGCTCGAGCCAAAAGCATTTTCATACAAGCCCGAACTCGCGGTCAGCGTTAGTGAGTTGACGCGCTCAGGATGTTCTTTACAATAGATAAGAGCAACGTGCCCGCCCAATGAATTCCCGAGCAAGTTCACTTTGCTATATCCTTTATGCTCGATGAAGTCATGCAGGAAATGCGCGATGCTTTTTACACCGGTAGTAAGCACCGGCATCGAGTAAAGAGGCAGCATGGGAATAACTACCCGATGGATTTTAGAGAAATGCTCTATAACTTCCTTGAAGTTGCTGAGTGCGCCGAAAAGTCCATGAAGTAATATGAGCGGCTCTCCCGAACCTTCTTCGATATATCGATATCCGTTTTCTTCCTTCAGCTGGTATTCCATGGTCGGTTATGTCAAACCTGCGTTAGGCGAATATAACGTCTACACCTTTCGCATCAGAGCATGTTGTAAGTGTCGGTGATTCCCTGCAACGTGTATGGAATTCTGTCATTTTTCCTTCAACAATGAATTGGTGAAATCCTTCCCACCGGCTTTGCATTTGATTGAATTCGGATCAACTGTTCTAGCTCTTTTTCATGTGAAAAAGGTCGAAAAGGACATTTTTGCACAAAAAACTCCCACATTCTACCACCTTTCTTAAAGGTAAGTCTAAATTAATAATAAACAATGAATTAAAGGGTATTTAGGCGGCTTAATCACTAGCCATAAAAACCTGCATTTTTCAACAAAATGGCTCATTTTGGTCTTTTGTGGTAAAAAGTGGTAAAAAGGGATTATTTTCGTGCCCACTAAGGCAACAACAAGACGATGCTCAAACTCCTCGGAGAATATCCATGTAAGCTCGATAACAAGGGAAGGTTTCTCTTTCCGGCTCGCATGCGTAAGTCGCTGGAGGAGGTAATTCATCTCGGCCTGGTGATTAACCGCGACATCTACACACGGTGTCTGGTTATTTATCCGCAGCCCACCTGGGAGAAAATTTCAGCCGATCTCGAGCGCATGAATCCGCACAACCGGAAGCACGCGGAGTTCATTCGATTCTTCCTTAATGGGGCAACTGAGCTCGAGCTCGACTCAGTAGGCAGGATGAATATCCCTGCGCACTTACTGGAATATGCGGAGGTGGATTTGAAGAAAAACAATGACCTCGTGTTGTGTGGGCTAGGTCAGAAGATGGAGTTGTGGAATAAGGAAACGCGCGACAAGAAGTTTAGCACGCCCGACTTCGACTTTATGCAACTGGCCGAGGAAGTACAAAACGATTTGCGAAAGGATAATTAGGCGACGAAGATTCCTCCCGGATGATTCATTGTTATACACGATATGTCGAACCACAAAAAAGAAGATGGATACCACCGACCGGTGCTCCTGCAAGCTTCAATCGACAATCTCAACATACAGCCCAATGGGGTCTATGTGGATGTAACCTTCGGTGGTGGAGGGCATTCAAAAGAAATTTTGAAATACTTGGATAAGGGAAGGTTGATTGCTTTCGACCAGGATCCTGAGGCGCAAGCCAATCGAATCGATGACCCTCGGTTTGAGTTGGTAGATCAGAATTTTCAGTATATGAAAAATTGGTTGCGCCTCATGGGTATCCGACAGGTCGATGGTATTCTGGCCGACCTCGGGGTTAGCAGCCATCAGTTCGATAGCGAAGAACGCGGATTTTCCATTCGGTTCGATGCGGCACTTGATATGCGCATGGACATGAAAGGAAAGTTGACGGCCGCCGACGTGTTGAACACGTATGATGAGCAAGCGCTAACGCACGTGTTGCGCAGCTATGGCGAGTTGGAAAACGCTCGAGGCATGACGCGCAGCATACTTGCTAAGCGTCCGCTTTTCACGAGTGAAGATCTCAAGCATGCTGTTCAGAAACACTTACCACACATGCGCGAGCACAAAGTACTTGCTCAGCTTTTTCAAGCGCTGCGTATCGAGGTGAATAGCGAGCTCAATGTGCTGAAGGAGTTCCTGCAACAGAGTGCCGAAGTGCTTTCGCCTGAGGGTCGACTGGTGGTAATCAGCTATCACTCTCTTGAAGATCGGCTGGTGAAAGACTTTATGAAAACCGGCAACTTCGAAGGAACACCTGTTAAAGATTTTTTCGGCAATCTGCAACGACCGTTGAAGCCCCTTACATCCAAGCCTATTCTGCCAAGTGCAGATGAAATCGAAACAAACACACGTGCGCGCAGTGCTAAAATGCGCGTAGCGACCAGAGAAAACAAATAAACTAAATCGATAGCCCAGGGCTATTGCTTGGTTAACCAGAATTAATGAAACCGACCAACGAAGTTCATTCGAATGCTGCGCCTATTGATGGTAATGCAGCAACACAAACGCAACAGTTGCCTCCGAAGAAAAAGTCGGGCAAGGGCAATGTCTTCCAAAAAATTCTAGGTGGAGAATTTCTCGCCGGCGAAGGACTCGTCAAGCATCTGTCGTTTGTATTGTTTTTGGTGTTCCTCTTCATTGCCAACATAGGGCTTGTCTACTACTTCGAGAACACTGCGCGTGAGAAAGTGAAGTTGCAGAATGAATTGAATGAACTGCGCTCCCAGTACAATACTACCATGAGCGATTTGGAGAAAAGCAAGCAGCAGAGCAATGTCGCGCAAGCTATCGAGCAGATGGGACTAAAGGAATTGCGCACACCTCCTCAGGTGATCGATGTAGAACATGGTTTTTTCGACGATAAATCTTCAGAGAAATGAACGCTTCGGAAAACAAAAGAAATACCCCTATCAACCAACCGCATGAACCGGTGCAGGCTCCAATCGAGTCTGTACCCGGCCATGAGGTAAAGGGAAAAAAACAGTTGAGCTCGCTCATTCATAATAAGGCATGGATAGTCTTCGCAGGCCTCTGTCTATTGGCTATTGCCATCATCGTAAAGGTGTTTGTGATACAGCTTTTCCCCGATGAAAAGGCGCAGCAGCTGGCGGAGGGATTTACCTATAAAGTGCGTGAAATACAGCCCGTACGTGGGCAAATTTATTCGAGTGATGGCAGCCTGATGGCGACCAGCATTCCGGAATACGAAATACGCTGGGATGCAAAAGCGCCTTACGATAAAGCCGAATATAAAAGCAAGCTCGATTCGATGTGTGAAAGCTTCGCATCGCTGTTTGGCGATCGCAGTGCGGCGCAATACAAGGCTGTTTTCAAAAAGGCCAAAAACGAAGGAAATCGGTATGTAGAAATTATTGACCATGTCGATTACAATCAGCTTCAGCTGGTGAAGAAGTTTCCATTCGTTCGAAACGGAACCATTCGCGGAGGACTTGTGTTTGAAGAAAAGTTTATACGAGAACAACCGTTTGGAACATTGGCTTCGCGCACCATTGGTATGGAGCGGGCAGAAAATAAGGTGGGCATAGAGCGCGACTACGATGAGTTGCTGAGGGGTAAGAAGGGCGCGCAGATGATGGAGAAAATTGCGGGTGGTGTGTGGAAGCCCATGAACAATGAATTTGTTGAAGTGCCGGAGCCCGGTGCCGACATTATAACCACCATCGATGTTCACTTGCAGGATGTAGCGCATGCTGCCTTGAAGAAAAAGTTGGAGGAAGCCGATGCTGAATGGGGCTGTGCTATTTTAATGGAAGTGCAAACAGGCTTCGTTCGCGCTGTAGCAAATCTCTCGCGCAACAATCGCCAAGGTGAATTTAGTGAACGTCTCAACTACGCAATCAGTCAAAGTATTGAGCCCGGATCAACCATGAAGCTTGCATCCTTGATGGCTTGCATGGATGAAGGTTTGGTGAAGCTCGACGATAAAGTAGAAACAGGTAATGGCGTGGTGACTTTTCATGGTAAACCCATGAAAGATTCCAATTGGGATAAGGGCGGAAACGGAACCATCACGGCTGAGCAAGTCTTCGAAAAATCATCGAATGTCGGAACCGCGTTGTTGGTGAAGAAATCATTTGGCAATGATCCGCAACGTTATCTGGATAAACTGCATTCGTTCGGATTAGGAGAATCATTGGGAATTACACTTTCAGGTGAAGCTTCTCCTCGTTTGTACAAAACCACCAAAGACAATGGCTGGAGTGGACTGAGTCTTACACAAATGGCTATAGGATACGAGACGACTTGTACTCCGCTGCAAACGCTGGCTTTCTATAATGCAGTTGCCAATAACGGCGTGTTGGTGAAACCGCAGTTCGTGCAGGAGGTTCGTCGCAATGGGCAAATCATTGAGAAGGCACAGCCCGTTGTTCTGCGTCAAAAAATTTGTAAGGATGAAACGCTTGCTCAATGCCGTAAAATGATGGAGGGTGTAACCGAGGAAGGAGGTACTGCGAGCCGACAGTTCAACGAATGCCCTTACACTGTTGCCGGAAAAACAGGCACTGCCTGGTTGCACGAAGACGGCGGTTATCAGGCGCATCACTACCGTGCTTCATTCGTTGGTTATTTCCCTGCTGAAAATCCTCGCTATACGTGCATCGTGGTTGTGAACGATCCGCGCGGTGCTCTCTACTATGGAAGTTTAATAGCTGCGCCTGTTTTTAAAGAACTGGCAGATAAGATTTACAGCACTGAACTCGATTTTCATGCGCCCTCGCAGCGTGATAGTACGATGTTGGTGCAGCATCATTTGCCTCGTGTGAAAAGTGGTTCGGCCAAGGAGCTTAATACGGTATTCGCTCGGTTGAATATGCCCGTGTATACCGATGGCGAAGGTCAATGGTACACGATGGTATTGCAAAATGACTCGCTTCAGGTGAGCCCACGCATTGTAGAGTCAGGCGTAGTACCGAACGTACTGGGCATGGGACTGCAGGATGCACTATATCTGCTGGAAAGCCAGGGCATGCGTGTAAGCGTAAGCGGATTTGGCACAGTGCGAAGGCAAAGCATACCGGCTGGAAGTCATATACCATCCAACTCCAACATAACCATCGAACTGCTGTGAAATTACTCAAGGACATACTTTTCAAATCGCGCATTCAACAGGTGTTTGGTTCGACGCATGTAGCGATTGAACACATCACCATGGACTCGCGCGATGTGAAGCCATTCAGTTTGTTTGTTGCTGTTCCCGGTGTTACGGTCGATGGTCATGATTATATGGATAAGGCAATTGCTTCAGGCGCTATTGCGATTGTGTGTGAACGGGTAC
>JBJTRD010000075.1:0-8096 GCA_046075945.1 Flavobacteriales bacterium | reverse complement strand
TGGTCGCTACCGAGTCGACAGGCAAGGCCACCAAGGCGGGCTCACCGGCCTTCCAGCTAACGGTTTTTTTCCATCCTGTAAGTTTCGATTCAATCGTACCGCTGCCGGCCGTAGGTGAACTCACACGCAACGTGTGGCCTGGCTTGCCGGGTTTGTCGTCGCCGCTGAAATAGGTAAACCAAAACTCATCGCCGGTCTTCGCTGTGGTTGCCGTGGCCAACTGCGTGAGCGGCTGCTCTCTGCGGCCTGTCATGGTAAAGGCGTAGTAAATACCAAAGCTGAAGTACAAGAACAGCGTAAACTCGAGCAGGGTGAGCGGCGACACTTTTATTGCACGGTATTTCTTGTCTTTCCAGGTGCCCGACGTTTTGCCGCTGATGGCAAATTTGGGCGTGCGCACAAACGACGATTTCTTGCCTGTGAAACCTTCGATCACGGCCACTGCATTGTGCAGCGAAAGCCCCATACTCACCGAGAGAAACGTTGGGTACTCCCACAGGAAGTTGATCATTTTCTTGAAGAAGTTTTTCTCGGGGCGCGATATCCAATAGAAGAATCCGAGGAAGAAGAAACTCACCATAAACACGGTCGCTATCTTAAAGAGTATCTCCAAATCGCCATACGTGTTTTTGATGATGAGCATTGGCACGCTAAGCAGCGATGTGCCCAGAATACAGAGGAACACCACCGAGTTCATAAGGTGAAACGCGCCGTGTATTTTTTGTCCGAGGGTAAGCTGCTTGGCATGCAACACTTTGGGCAAGTTCTTCATGGTGCATTCGGCCGCGCCTTTCGTCCAGCGGAATTGCTGTGCCTTCAATGCATTCATTTCGGCGGGCAGCTCCGAGGGAGCTCCTATCATAGGCAGATACACGAAATCCCATCCGCGCAATTGTGCTCGGTAGCTCAAGTCGAGGTCTTCGGTGATCGTATCGCTTTCCCATCCGCCGGCATCGTATATAGTGGCCTTGCGCCACACACCGGCGGTGCCGTTGAAGTTGATGAAGTGTGCTCCGTTATTTCTTCCTACTTGCTCTACGGTGAAGTGTGCATCGAGACCAAAGGCCTGCAAACGGGTGAGCAGTGAATATTCCTCATTGAGGTGTTCCCACTTCGTTTGCACCACGCCTATGCGGTCGCTGTGAAAAAAGTGGGGGATGGTTTGAAGCAGAAAGTCTTTGCGGGGAATGAAGTCGGCGTCGAAAATGGCAACAAACTCACCTCGGCAAATATCCAGACCATAAGCCAGTGCTCCTGCCTTGTATCCTTCGCGCTTCGGACGTTTTACGTGTTTGATGTCGATGCCTTTTTGCTGCATCTCCGCAATCTTTTTGGCCGCTACCTCGAAGCTCTCGTCGGTGCTGTCGTCGAGCACCTGTATTTCGAGCTTGCCTGCCGGGTATTCAAACTGGCAGATGGACTCGATGAGACGCTCCACCACATAGAGCTCGTTGAACACAGGAAGCTGCACGGTCACCACGGGCCACTGGTCGTCGGCGAGTTTGGGCTTCTTCTTCTGCGCATCGCGGAACTTGGCGTATTTGATGGCCAGGTTGAGTTGCACCAGGCTGTAGATGAACAGGAACATCAGGAAGCAGCCATACAGGAAGATGGCTACAATGGAGAGTTGGTAAAGCAAGTTGCGTGGTGTTGTATGGTTTCAGGGCGGTAAAAATAGAGGATGCCCGTTCTGTGGGCAAATAGCCGCGCGTCCCTGTTATTTTTGTGGGGTGAATAAACTCTCGGTACTCTTACTGCGCAGCTACATTGGGCCGTTCATCGTAACCTTTCTGGTGGCGATGTTCATCTTCGAGATGCAGTTTATCTGGGTATATCTCGATGAGTTGTTGGGCAAGGGGTTGGGCGGTTGGGTCGTTTTTAAACTGCTCGTTTTTGCATCGGCCCGACTGGTAAACATGGCGCTGCCTCTGGCCATTCTCATGAGCTCCATAATGACCATGGGAGCGCTGGCTGAAAACAATGAGATGACTGCTATGAAAAGCGCGGGTGTCTCCTTGTTGCGCATCATGCGGCCGCTCATTTTTTTTAGCATCGGTCTTTCAATCTTGGCGTTTGTTTTTGCTAACAACATCTGGCCGGTGGCCAACCTGAAGTTTCGCACCATGCTCTTCAGCATATTGAAGCAGAAGCCGGCACTCAACTTAACCGATGGTGTGTTTTACAACGGTATCGAAGGTGTGAGCATACGCGCAGGGCGTAACAATACGGATACAGGCGAACTGACCGATGTGCTCATTTACGATCATCGGGGAGGCGAGAAGGCCAACCGAACCGTGATTCGCGCCAAACACGGTACGATGGAACAAACGCCCGACAAGCGTTACTTGATTCTTACCCTGTTCGAAGGGAACACCTACGATGAACAGCGTGAAAAGAAAATCCGCAACCCACGCTATGGCCTCATTGAAGGACATTTCGAAAAGATGGAGCTTCGCATGGACTTGAGCTCGCTTGCTTTCAATGCAGACAACGAGGAGGTGATGAAAAATCCGGCGGAGATGATGAGTGTTGCACAGCTCGAGACAGCGATTGATAGTTTAAAGGTTCTTATCGATACGGTCGAAAATCAATATGCACAAAATACCATGCGGCTAACACGCAAAAGGCTGGAAGCGGATACGTCAGCCATCGCGGCGCCTGTTGCTTTATTGGATAGTGCTGATGAGGGCTCCAGGCGAAAGGCAATGGTATGGGCGAAGGAAAATACGCGTAAATCAAAAGATCTTCTTCAACGTCAAATTGAAGAATTGAAGTCGCGCGATAAGAATGTGAACCGGCATAAAATAGAATGGCACCGCAAGTTTTTCCTGGCGGTAGTGTGCCTTGTGCTGTTCTTTATTGGAGCACCATTGGGGGCCATCATTCGAAAGGGAGGCATTGGCATACCGACCCTGATAGCCCTGGGGCTTTTTGTAGTATATCAGCTTCTCACGATGGCAGGCGAGCGCATGGCAAAGAATCAATTCATCGAACCCTGGTTGGGAATGTGGATTAGCACGGTGGTATTATTGCCCCTGAGTATTTGGATAACGCACAAAGCCATGAAGGAGTCGGCGCTGTTGGAAGGTTCGCCCGTGAAACGCTGGTTCAGTAAATTGTCGCGTTGGTATCGAATGAAAACGAAGGAGCAAACAGCATGAAGATTTTGCAGTTGTGTTTGAAGCCGCCATTACCCGCCCGCGACGGTGGATGCATTGCCATGAACAATATCACGCAAGGACTTTTGCAGGCCGGGCACAAGGTGAAAATTCTCACCATCTTCACATACAAACATGATCTCTCTACCGAGCTAATGCCCGAAGAATACATCGCTCAGACCGATATTGAAGGAGTTTTCATTGATACTCGGGTAAATGCGGTGGAAGCATTTTCGAGTATCATGACCTCAGACTCGTATAACATCTCGCGTTTTTTTAGCACCGATTTCGATATTCGATTGACAAAATTGTTGCAGAAGGAGGAGTTTGATGTCATTCATTTAGAGAGCCTGTTTATGACGCCGTATATCGGCACCATCAAACGTCTCAGCAAAGCGCCCATAGTGCTTCGATCTCATAATCTGGAATACGTTATCTGGGAAAAAATAGCATCCGGTACGAAGAATATTCTCAAGCGAACATATCTCCATTATCTGACACGGAAACTCAAGCAGTATGAGTTGAGTGTCCTCAATGAAGTGAGTGGCATTGCTGCTATCAGCGAAGAAGATAGGCATCGCATGCTGGCGTTGGGTGTAAAAAAGCGCATCCGAATGATTCCCTTTGGTGTTGACTTGCGAAACTATCCGCAGCAACAGGAGGTAGAGAGCGAGTTGGCGTTATTCCACTTGGGTGCTATGGATTGGGGGCCCAACCTCGAAGGTATTCTGTGGTTTTTGAAATCCATTTGGCCTGCTATTCACGAACGTTATCCGATGTTGAGGTTTTATTTGGCGGGTCGCAATATGTCGGAAGAAATTACCTCCATGAATCTTCCCAATGTGGTGGTGGTCGGCGATGTGTCGGATGCCATCGCGTTTATGCAGTCGAAAGCTATTATGGTGGTTCCCATTTTAAGTGCCGGTGGTATTCGGGTGAAAATAATTGAGGGCCTTGCCTTAGGCCGCTCCGTGATATCGACGTCGCTTGGAGCAGAAGGCCTAGATTGTGAACATGGCAAACATCTGATGATAGTCGACCGAAAGGAAGACTGGCTCGAAGCAATCAGTGCATTGCTCGAAGATGCTGCTTTACGAGCCAACATGGCCTTGGAAGGGCGCAAGCATGTAGCTGATCATTTTGATATTGCTGCCGTGACATCGCAGCTCATTAATTTCTACAAAGAAATTCGCAAGGCATGAAAATATGCATGGTGGTTAGTCGTGTGCCGTGGCCTTTGGAGAAGGGCGACAAGCTGCGGGCTTATCATCAGTTGCGTTATCTGGCAAGTAAACATGAGGTTCATCTGTTTTGCTTGAGCGATGCAGGAGTCGATCCGGAAGCATTGGCAAATCTTCGATTGATTACACCTCACATTACGATTTACAAATTGAATCGGTTGAAAATGCTTGTGAGAATGTGCTTCGCTCTGTTCTCGCGCAAACCATTTCAGGTTCATTATTTCTTCGAACGCAGCATTGCCGGTCGATTGAGAAAGGCCGTCGACGCTATTGCACCCGACGTGGTGTATTGCCAGTTGATACGTTGCAGCGAATATGTGAAACACTGGCACCATTATCATAAAGTACTCGACTTCATGGACGCACTCAGCGCAGGTCAGCAGCGACGGGCTAAGCGAGCACCCTGGTATCTGGCGCCTTTCGTTCGGGAGGAGTCGCGACGGCTCACAGCCTATGAGCATTTGATAGTCGATTATTTCGAACGTCACTGCATCATCAGTGAGCAAGATCGCGGTTTGATTTATCACCCGAACAACGCGCACATTCAAATTATTCCGAACGGGATTGATGCCGAGTACTTTTCGAATCGGGCCATACGAGAGAAAAAATACGATGTAGTATTTACTGGGAATATGAGTTATCCGCCAAATGTGGAGGGAGCGCAGCGTTTGATTCTTGAAATTATGCTATTGGTATTTAAAAGACGTCCGAATACAACAGTTCTATTGGCCGGTGCCAATCCTTCGGCTTCGGTGAGAGCATTGACTAGTGAAGCGGTAACTGTTTCCGGTTGGGTTGAAGACATGCGCACGGCATACAATCAATCGGGCGTTTTTGTGGCACCCATGCTTTCGGGTAGTGGTATGCAAAACAAGTTGCTCGAGGCCATGTGTATGGAGTTGCCGTGCGTTACAACATCACTGGCTGCTAACCCTATTGGAGCTGTGCATGGAGAGCACTGGTTGATTGGTGACAGCAATGAAGAGCTCGTTGAAGCCATTCTGAAATTGCTTGATGATGCCGAAACAGCTGCCCGATTGGGAGTCGCCGCGCGCAGCTTTGTTTGCAGAAAGTTTAATTGGGAAAGAACCGTTGAACTGCTCGAGCAAACATGTTTAAATGCAGTAAGCGATAAGAGTTAATTCTTACTGCTTATTTTTCGGAAAATAATTGCCTCCGATGAAATGTATTCTTGCCTTTTCATGTGCCTTGCTGATGGTTGTGCTTTCACATGCTCAACCCACAGCGCGAACCTTCAATGGTTGTCATCATACGCACAATAAGAGTCGAATCAAGCGTGCGCTCACGGAGCATGAATTAAAAGTAATGAATGAGAGTATCGCGCGTAGCGACACGTTCGACATTCTGAACTATACCATTCATCTCGACGTCACGAGCTACTCTTCATACAGCATCAAAGCGTCAACGGAAATTCGATTTGTTGCGCGCATGAATAATCTGCAATCCATTCAGTTCGACTTGATGGATCTTACGGTCGATTCGGTGAGCTGGGGCGAAACTCCTTCAATCTGGAGCCATGAAAATGCACTCTTGACTATACCATCGCCTCAAGTGTTAAATGAAGGCGATACTTCGGTTGTTACCGTTCACTACCACGGCGATCCGTATCAGGACCCTGTGTGGGGCGGCTTCTACTTTCAGGCAAATTATATCTACAACCTTGGCATTGGATTGAGCACCATTCCTCCCAACTTCGGCAAGGTGTGGTACCCTTGTTTCGATTCATTTGTTGAAAGAGCCACCTACGAATATCACGTCAAAAGTGCGGGAACATTTCGCGCACATTGCCAGGGTACTTTTCTTGGAGAAACGGTCGTGGCCGCAGATACCGTTGTGCGGTCTTTTGCTTTTAACCAACCGATACCCACGCACCTAAGCGCCATTGCCGTGGCCGATTATCAGGATGTTGACTACATCCATTCGGGCGCATATGGCGAAGTACCGGTGAGACTTACTTCGAAGCCGGCGAACTCCGGAGCTATGCAAAATGTGATGGTGAACGTAGGCGGAGCAATCGATGCGCTGGAATACTGGTATGGTCCCTACATCTGGGAGCGTGTGGGCTATGTGCTCACAACCGACGGTGCGCTCGAAATACCCACCAATATTGCGTATCCGCAGTTCATGGTGAATGAATCGGTAATCAGCAACAACAATCTACTCTCGCACGAGCTGGGTCATCACTGGTGGGGCGATGCCGTGACGCCGCATATTCACAACGACATGTGGTTGAAGGAAGGCCCGGCAGAATACAGTTCGCACCTGCTTACGGAGTGGTTGTACGGTGAAGAAGATTTTGTGGATCAGGTGAAGACGAATCAGCTCGATGTGTTGCGCAATGCACATATCGATGACGGCGGATTTCAGCCTATGTCACCCATGCCCGACAGCGTTATATACGGCACCCACACCTACTACAAGGGGGCCTCGGTGATGCACAATTTGCGAGGTTATCTGGGCGATGAGCTCTTTCGACTTGCAATGACGGAAGTGCAGGCCAACCATGTGTATCAGGACATCACTCCGGAGCAATTTCGTGATTACCTTGAGGATGCGTCGGGAGTCGAGCTCGATCATTTTTTTGAAGATCAGATTTTTCAGCCCGGCTTCAGTGTATTTGTCGTCGACTCGTTTGCCGCCACGCAGCAAGGAGGGAATTATTTGGTGAGTGTGCATGTGCAGCAGAAGTTGCGCGAGTGCAATCAATACTATCAGCACGTTCCGCTGGATGTAACCTTCATCTCAGCAACCAATGAACGCGAGGAGTTTCAGATGGATGCAAACGGGCAGTTCACGAATGTGCAGATTCCGTGTAGCTTCCAGCCGGCCATGGTGGTATTGAATGCGCACAACCGATTGAATCAGGCGCGTATGGATCATGAGTTTATGGTGTATAGCGATCAGACGCTTTATCCAGTTTTGCCCTACGTCGATTTTCGTTTCGCGCGCGAAAGTGTGGTCGACTCATCGCTAGTGCGTGTAGAGCATATCTGGGCTGCACCCGATGCATTTCCACTTGGTAATGGAATTTTTGAATTGTCCAATACCCATTACTACATCGTAGACGGTTTGTGGGATGAAGGCGATGTGTACAGTGGTCGTATCAATTACAACGGCTCTTCAGAAACCGACCTCGACTATTATTTGTACAACGCTGGTGAGCAACAGGCCATCTTGGTTTATCGAGAAAACTCGGCTCAACCGTGGGAAATCTATCCCGATTTTACATTGGGTACGGGGTCGCTTACCAATGGTGACGGCAATTTTGTAATTGATACCTTGCGCCGAGGTCAGTATGCGTTTGCCAATGGCGATATTTTCGCCGGACTTGCGGAACTTGAGCCGCAGATTGAAATGAATCTGAATGCTTTTCCAAATCCGGTTTTAGACGAATTGAATGTTTCCGGATATCGGAATGGAAATGAAGTTGCGCTATTCGATGTTTATTCCACCGAAGGCAGATTTCTTCAGCGCACTTCAGCCCGCATCGAAGGAGCTTTCAGCAAGCGCATCGATACATCCGGTCTTGGCGCCGGTAGTTACGTTGTGCAGGTGCGTCTCTCCGATGGAAGTCTTTTGGGACGAAAGCAGTTCATAGTTGCGCGCTGATTAGCGGATAATCTGAAATTGGCCGCTGCGCCTTCCTTCCTGCACACCGCCGCATTCGATGCGATAG
>JBJTRD010000074.1:0-2407 GCA_046075945.1 Flavobacteriales bacterium | reverse complement strand
GTTTACCGTCAAACATCAGGGCACCTCTAAGCTGGATGATCAGTTTCGAATTGGTGAACTAACCACCAGCAAGGGAATCTTTCGCGTTACGTTTTTCATGAAGAAAAGCAACAACACGCTTCAAATCAAACAACTCAAAATTGAACCGGCTTAAAAGAGTCGGTTTTTTTATTCCGAAATATGAATCATCCTATTCATGCCGACGTTTTTGATGTCGATGATTTCATTCGACGTGCACTCCTGGAAGATATTGGTGATGGAGATCACACGACGCTTTCCACCATCTCCGAGCACGCACAAGGCAAGGCTAGATTGCTAGTGAAACAGGAAGGAGTGTTGGCCGGCGTCGATATAGCACGAAGAGTTTTTGCACAGGTCGATTCAGACTTGATTTTTACAAGTTTGCTTCAAGATGGAAGTGTTATCAAACCCGGTGACGTTGCATTCTATATAGAGGGCTCTTCACGCAGCATTACCATAGGCGAACGATTGGCGCTCAATTTCATGCAGCGAATGAGCGGTATTGCCACCAAAACCCATAGCATTCAATCGCTTATTGCAGACACGAAATGTAAGTTGCTCGACACTCGCAAGACCACGCCTTGTTTTCGATATTTCGAAAAGGAAGCAGTGCGTATAGGCGGCGGTGTGAATCACCGGTTTGGATTGTATGATATGATTTTAGTTAAAGACAATCATGTCGATTTTGCCGGTGGTGTTGTTCAGGCCTTGTCGAAGGTAAAAAGTTATTTACAGGAAACAGGCAAGTCGTTGAAGGTGGAGGTTGAAGCAAGAACCATGGATGAGGTAAAGCAAATTGTAGATTCCGGAATTGCGTTTCGTGTGCTGCTCGATAATATGACACCCGCACAAATCGTCGAGGCGGTGCAATGGATTGACGGCCGTCTTGAAACGGAAGCTTCCGGTGGAATTACAGAAAGAAATATTCGTGATTATGCGCTTGCCGGTGTTGACTATGTTTCGATGGGTGCACTTACACACCAGATTCAATCACTCGACCTGAGTTTAAAAGCGATGCATTAGTCGCTTTCATTCTAACTTAGCCCCGATGTCTGAAGAAAAATTATCTTGGAAAACTAAGGTGCGTAACTTGCCTATTGTGGCCCGTTCGGTGCATTACCTTGACACTGTTCGCCCTCCCGGATTTCAAGGGCTTTCGCTGTGGTATGTGTCGTCGTTTTTTGTTGAGTCAATTTTAAAGGGTCAATTAGCAACGAGGGCATCTGCAATTTCATTTCGAATTTTTCTTGCTTTTTTTCCGGCCATTATCATCCTGCTTACCCTCATTCCGTATATCCCGATTGACGATTTTCAGAAGTCGTTGTTCGATAGTATTCGCGGATTTTTTCCCGGCGACACCTTTAGTTTGTTCGAAGAAACATTGGATGACCTAATCAATCAAAAGCACAGTGGCCTGCTATCTGTGGGTACTGTGTTGCTGTTATACTATGCTTCGAATAGCATTAATGCCATTCTCATCGGGTTCAATCAGAGTTATCATTTTGAAGACAAGAGCCATCCGCTGGTTATGCGCATCGCAAGTATCATTCTCATTTTTGTTCTTGGATTCATTATGCTATTGGCAGTTTTGGTACTTGTATTTAGTGGCGCCATTTTCGAGTATTTACACCACATTGGAATTATTGGAGATAGGGGCTACATACCCATATTGAACGTTGCCAAGTGGTGTGTTTCGGTAGCACTGGTCTATACAATCATCAGCACACTCTACAACGCAGGCGTACGCAAGCGCATACGCCGCTGGACTTTTCTCAATGTAGGAGCCACTTTGGCTACGCTGAGTTTTGTCGTTACCTCGCTGGCTTTTGCTTATTTCGTCAACAACTTTGCTACGTACAACAAACTATATGGCTCACTGGGTACATTGATGGTACTGCTCATCTGGCTCAACATCAACTGTGTCATTGTATTGATAGGCTTCGACTTAAATGTGAGTATCCGAAAGGCACGGCGCAGTGTGCCAAAGCCGAAACCGGTTGTTAAACATACGATCAGAGAATAGGTACTGGGTACTGGGTACTGGGTACTGAATATTGAGATCCAGTTCTTACTACACAGTACCCAGTATTCAGTACCCAGTACTCAGAAATTATCCAAATCCACCGGCCTCATCACACCAAACCACTTTAAAATTCGTTCGCCGATGCCGGGTACTTCGATGTGAAGAATGTAGACCCCGCTCGCTATCGGAATTCCTTTGTCATTTTTCAAATCCCAATCGAGCGAAGTGGTGGGGTCACCCTTCTTGAACTGGCGAATGCGTGTTCCATTGAGATCATAGATGCTGATGGTACACACTTCGGGAAGGTTGGTGATCTTCACTCGATTGTCGAGCTTGTTGGTTTCGTAGCTGCTAAATGCATAG
>JBJTRD010000073.1:0-5630 GCA_046075945.1 Flavobacteriales bacterium | reverse complement strand
TTGTTTGCGTCCGCCATACGGTGAACGTCTTCCTTCTTTTTGTATGCAGCACCTTCGCCCTTGCTCGCAGCGATGATTTCACCCGCCAACTTGTCGGCCATGCTCTTCTCGTTGCGTGAACGGGCGTAACCAATCAACCACTTCATCGCCATGGAGCTCTTGCGCTCGTCGCGAATAGGTGTTGGGATTTGGAAGGTTGCACCACCTACGCGGCGGCTGCGAACCTCAACGGCCGGAGTAACGTTCTCCAGCGCCTTGCGCCAGATCTCCAATCCATCTTCATTCGTTTTTGTCGATACTTTTTCGATGGCATCGTAGAAGATGTTGAACGCAGTACCCTTCTTTCCCTGAAGCATGATGTTGTTAACGAACTTGGTTACCAAGACCTCGTTGAACTTGGGATCGGGCAGTACCGCAATTTTTTTGGCCTTTCTTCTTCTCATTGTATTGGGCTATATCTCTTGTATTTCCTTATTTCTTTTTAGCCGGAGCTGCTGCACCCGGTTTTGGACGCTTTGTACCGTACTTTGAGCGACGCTGATTGCGACCGTTCACACCGGCTGTATCCAGTGCACCGCGAACGATGTGGTAGCGAACACCGGGAAGATCCTTCACACGACCGCCACGAACAAGCACAATCGAGTGCTCCTGGAGGTTGTGACCCTCACCGCCGATGTAGGCGATTACTTCAAACTTGTTCGTCAAACGAACTTTCGCCACCTTGCGAAGAGCCGAGTTCGGCTTCTTTGGCGTAGTGGTGTAAACCTTGGTGCAAACACCGCGGCGCTGTGGACACGAGTCGAGCGCTACAGACTTGCTGCGGTATGTTTTTGGGGTACGACCCTTTTTGATTAGTTGCTGTACGGTTGGCATCTGTTCTCTAAATTGCTTTTTTTCACCGATTTCGATAGAACTCACGTCTCCGAAAAATCGGGCGGCAAATGTACGATTTAGTTCCGTTCGTGCAAGAAGTCGCGCAAGATTTGTGTAAAATAATTTTTTACAGCTTGTAACGTGTTGATTTTTAATTTTTTAAAAATGAGTCGAGGAATACTTTTTTTTGGCCGTTTGCCGCGATTTTCAGTTTTTCGTCAAAAATGATCTCGTGGACGGACAAATTTCAGCAGCGCAAAAAGAAATTATTCGAAGGCGAAAAAGCAACGAATCAGAACAAATTCTGGGTATCCTTATCCCAAATACTCTTCACCAATTTCCCCAATTTGATTCGCACACGAACGATAGCAACCGGGGCTTCATAGACATCATCGATTTCATCAGGTAATCCATACATAAATCGATAACCAAACCCGGCGCCCGCGCTCAACCAATAATTGATATTATAATAACCCGTTGCAGAAAGTTCCATCACACGCAGCTTCTGTTCAGGCAGGCCGTTAGATCCGCTTGCTCCGGTCAGTTCATAGTTTCCCGTGACCTTCCCTCGGCCGAAGTGACAGGTTGCCGACCACTCCCATTTGCGACTAAAATGGAGTACTCGCTCGTAGTAAAGACTTTGATAAGCAAGCTTCAGATTGGCCTTGGTAATGGCCGTATTAATTTCGGGCAAGGCATCTAACTCCACACCATCACCCAATCCATAAAAACCCACACCGATGCGGTGAACCCTTCTGATTTCCAACCCCACGCGCAAGCCTGCAAGACGTGTTCGCTTATTGCTTATCAACGTCTGTCGGCCATCGAGCACAAAATCCAGTTTTACTTTCTTCACCGCAGGTCCCAGCGCCTGCTTTCCTTTGATAGTCCAAACCGTGTCGTTGTATGACGGCGCAAATTGACTAATTGCACCATTGAGTTGGCCGAAGGCTTGGATGCCTGAAACAAGCAAAGCGAAAAGAAAAGTTCTCGTTACCATAGGTTGCGAAAATAAAAAGCAAAATCGAAGTAAAAAAAAACGACCACCACAGTGATCGTTTTTTTTTTAAATATAATATTCATCAATGAGGCAGAAGCGAGTAATTCTTGCCGTAGTAAAGATGTTGCTCGGTGAAGCTTTCAGGGTAGGTGACCTTCACATCGGTCATTTTACCATCGGCATCCATAACCGGCGCTAGCATCGGATTTACCATAGCGTTGAACGGAGCAATGTTGAATTTCGCTGCCCGGTCAATCACTTGTTTGCGCAGCGCCTGGTCTACCTTTTTACCATAATTATCGGCCAGTGCTGCAGCAGCGTTGAAGTCGCCCTCGCTGGTGATTCGCTGAACTTCCTTCAACAATTCACCCACATTCGCCCGCATGGCGTCGTAGTTTTTAATGTCAATAAAGGTTTTACCATCGCGAACGATCACCTCAACACTACCATCTTTCTTTCCTTTCTCAATCAACCAATTGCTTATCCATGCGCGATTACGCATGTGTGCTTCTTCCAAATCCTTGCCCTCGCCCACTCTGCGCAACTGAACCAACAATCCATTGCGCAGGTAACCATCATATTCTGCTTTTCCGACCTCCAGGCTTGGCATGAGTCCCCATTCAACCAACTTCGGATCCAGCACAAAATAGAGAGCTACCAAATCGGCGCGGCCTTCTTCGATTGTGCTTGCGTAGTTCTTCAATGTCTCGCGCGGCTGACCAACACCGTCGTTTATTTTTCCGCTGGCATGGCCGATGACCTCGTGCATTGCGGTGTGCAACTTACCGGCAAGCCCGCCGTATTCCTTCGCTAAGCGAACCTCCTCTTCATCGTTTGCAAATTCACCCAGCAAACCCGCTCCACTGGCCTTCTCATAGGTATCTTCTATGTTGCCAAGACTAACGCTCTTACTGCCATATTTCGCACGAATCCAATTGGCATTGGGAAGATTCACACCGATTGGAGTTTGCGGTGACGCATCACCACTTTCGCCTGCGACGTTAACGATATTATACGTGATACCAACCACTTTCTCCTTCTTGTGCTCCGCAGCCGTCGAACTATTGTCTTCAAACCACTGCGCATTATCCATCATCACCTTCATGCGCTGTGAAGCCTCGAAATCTTTGATTTGAACAACACTCTCGTAGCTACCGCGCATGCCGAGTGGATCGTTATACGTTTCCACAAATCCTTGAATGAAATCGATATCACCCTCCGTGGCCTGTGTCCAGGTAATATTAAAGTTGGCCCATTGCATCAAATCGCCCGTCAGGTAATACTGACGGAGCAATCGCAAAGCTGCGGCCTGCTTATCATTCTCTGCTACTTTCTCTGCCTTTTCCAGCCAATAAACGACCTTCTCCAACGCTTCAGAATAAACGCCCCCTACCTTCCACTTCTTCTCCACCAATTTTCCATTTTCCTTCACCAGCTTGCTGTTCAGACCGTATTCCATCGGCGCACGATCGCCGGGTTTGCGCATGGCGTTGTAGAATGAATCCACCTCTTGCGTTGTAACTCCTTCGTAAAAATTCACCGCTGAATTCGCGATTAAATCCTTGTTGACATCGCTTTCCACCTTCATGGCCATGAAATCCTTTTCGAACAACATGCGATTCACCTCCTCGCTTACAACTGTTTGAGTAGCCTGGCAAACCTCCTTGAAATAGTCTGCGCTAAATCCGGGCATCAGCTTGGTACTGTTGTAATGATGATGCACGCCCGTATGCGCCCATATTTGCTTGAGGTACAGTTCCAGTTGTTTCCAGTTTTCCGTGTTTTTATCTCCCTTGTATTCGGTGTAAATTTTCTCCAGCGCATGGCGAACAGGCAGGTTGTATTTGCAGTTCTGGTCGAACATGATATCGCGCCCCGCCAGGCCTGCCTCGTAAAGATAATACACCAGTTCCTTTTGTTTTAAGGACAAACTATCCCACTGCGGAATATAATAATGGAGGACTCGCAAATCGGCAAATTGCTCGCTCTGGTAGAGCTTGCCATCGACCTCTATGCGCTGCTGTGGAGCTGCTTCCTGTTTTACTTCTGTGGTTTTGGGTGCTTGCTCTCCGCACGAGAACAAAGCCATTGAGAGGGTGGCCAATAAGCCAAGCGATAATTGACGCATGATGATTTTTTTGGTTATGGTCGGCTAATATAGAACCGAAATCGAAGGCCCCAATTTTCAGCCGACTACTTGCCCGGCAATGGCCCTGGCGAAATTGGCCCAGCTCATGTTCTCGGTGGCCTTCACCACGTTGGAGCGGTCGATAGGATGTTCCAAAAACTGCAACATCACACGTGCCATGTCATCGGTATCGTTTGCATTCGCCAAATAACCGTTGAAGCCATCCTCAATGGTTTCCGGAAAATGCCCAACACGTGATGCCAGAATCGGCATTTTAAAATTATAGCTGAGCGATTCAATGCCGCTGGGTGTCGCTGTTCTATAAAATAAAATCGCCGCGTCGGATACTTGAAAAAACAACGGCAATTCTTCATTTCCAATGAACCGATTGAATACTACGCATTGCTTTTCGATACCGAGTTCTTTGATGCGCTCCAGCGGCGCATAGTGCCGCTCATCGTCGGTCTTCTGCAATACCACCTTTTTGGCTAAGCCGAACAAAAACTGCTTTATCCGCGTCGACCATTCGCTATTGTCGAGTGTATGCCAGAAGCTCTCGCCACAAATCAACAACGACACGTCGCTGCGTTGCTTACACACCTTTGCAAAAGCTTCAATCGCCAGATCAAGACCTTTGTATTTTCGAATGAATCCGAAGAACAAAAACACGTGCTTATTCAAGCCCAGCTTGTGCTTTTCAGCTTCAATATCCAGATTCTCTATGGGTCGGTATAAATCGTAAATCGGGTGGAACAATTGAACTACTTGAACAGTGTCCTTCACCCCCAGCTCCAACTGCGGCACCACCTTCCAGGGTTTCGAAGGAAAAAGTTCCTGCAACTCGTGAAAGGTTTGAGATGCATGCACTACGAACGAGCTGGCCTGTCGTAAAGCCCTTTTTGTGAGGATACGATCTATAAGACTATGCTCTTTCTGAATGACAAAGTGAACGTCGAACACCACGTGCACTCCTGCATTGCGCAGCATACGCGCCATCGAGGCCATGGGCAATCCCTGCAGTGCGATGCTCCATTGAAAAACGACCATGTCGGGCTTGCGCGAAAGCATATACTTCACGGTGCTGCGCCACGACATTGGATTATTATAGTTGGTAAGGTAGGTTACCTGCACCTTGCTGTCCTTAAGCAAATCGACTTTGCTCTGCAAATCGCGAAACTGGCGGGGAATAATGCCGGGATATTGTTGTGTCCATGAGACAATTTCCACCTCAACACCCGGAAGTTTTTCAAACGCCAAAGCCAGGGACGTATTGAAGTTTTGAATGCCTCCTTTGAACATGGGGCCCGGGCCAAAACAGATAATCCTTCGCGTGGTTGCCATCGCCGATTAAGCGTTATTTCTCAGCGCAGCTTCGTACACACGACGCATGCCTTCTTCGATCGAAATTTTGGCTTTCCATCCCAGGCGTTGCTCCACAAACGACATGTCGCAGTAACGTGAGTGCACGCCCACCGGCTTGTCGAGCAATGGCTTTATGGTTGGCTCATAGCCTGCAAACTTGCAGAACACGCGTATGATTTCATTGAACGAGGTAAGACGCCCCATACCAATGTTTATAGCTGTGCCGTCGTGTATATGATCCATTGCCAACAGAATGCAATCAATGAC
>JBJTRD010000072.1:0-3232 GCA_046075945.1 Flavobacteriales bacterium | reverse complement strand
GCCGAAAAATTTGATTTCGGACATTGAAACGAAGGTGCTCGATGGAAAGCTTGCAGTACACAATTCAAATTCATGCAACTTCGTTCGCTCATACAAGAATCGCATGACAGTTCGCATTTATGCGCCGGAGTTTCGGGATATTCAGAATTACTCGACAGGCGATATAACGAGTACAAATACCATCAACGATGAATTGTTTTCGTTGGAAAACCGAGGTGCTGCCGGAGTGCAACGATTGATGTTGCATTGCGATACAGTAAATCTCGCTTCGCATACAGGTGTGAGCGACGCGATTTTGATTGGTCAATGTGATGTAGTAAAATTATTCAGTCAGGGATTGGGCCTTACAGATGCACGCGATCTTTCTGCCAATTATGCATTCGTCAATAACTCATCGCTGAATGATGTCTACGTGCAATCTCATAGTTATCTCTTCGGATACATTCAGTTCAGCGGAAACATTTTCTACCAAGGAAATCCGCAAGCCATCGATGAAGATATTGAGGGCGAAGGCAGTATCGTTGCTTTCTAGTTTTCATTAAAAATTCGATCGAAAGTTTCTTTAATGAATGCCGGACAACGCATGGGCTTTCCCGTCGATGCATCAACAAATACAAGATCGGTTTCCCCTTCATTCAACAATGTTTCTCCTCGGTGCGTTTGATATTGAAATCGGATGCGTGCAGATGGCATTTCCGTGATGGCGCATGTGATGCAAATCTCATCGTCGTAGTGTGCCGGCGCGAAGTAGCGAATACGAAAGTCGACTGCAGGTAAGAGTATTCCTTCATCTTCCAGCGACTTGTAGGTAATGCCAATTGCGCGCAGAGTTTCAACCCTCGCTACTTCGAAATACGTTGCGTAATTTCCATAGTAGACGTAGCCCATACGATCGGTTTCGGCATAACGTACACGAAGAAAAATGGAATGTGAAATCATGGACGAAAGTTCGTGATTTGTACAATCGTTTGAACATTGCGTTGGATAAGGGTTTTGGCGCGAATGACTAATGTTGTGGATTTTAGCGGATTACCACTTTTGGTTTGAACAATAACTTGCCATACTGCTAAACGGCTTGATTTTGCAAGCATTTCAAAAGATTTTCTTTACTAAGCAAACTTTTTTTGAAGTCAAGCCTAAATAACTTTTTTTTTTCACTTTTTTCATTATTCATTTGCCACGCATTCAATGTGACGCCACGCAGAGATTGATGTGAATGCCCTGACAAGTTTTATTAACCCAAAGAACTACCCGACTTCATGAAGAAAGACCATAACCAGGTTTGGAAAAACTGTTTAGACATCATCAAGGACAATGTAAGTCCACAAGGATATAAGACCTGGTTCGAACCAATCAAGCCTGTTCGATTAGAAGATAGCGTTCTGACTATTCAAGTGCCTTCACAATTTTTCTACGAATGGTTGGAAGAGCATTATGTAACCTTGCTGAAGAAAATCATTCGCAAAGAACTCGGAGCGGAAGGTCGGTTGGAGTACTCCATTATCATGGAGAACAACACGAACTCGAATCCTTACACGATTAAAGTTCCGACCAGCAACCGCAAAGCTGTGAAGAATGCGGTGGTAAGCATGCCACTCGACATGGGCGAGTCTCCCATCAAGAATCCGTTTATCATTCCCGGTCTGCGCAAGATGCAGGTCGATTCGAATTTGAATCCAAATTATTCGTTCGACAATTTCGTTGAAGGCGATTCGAATCGTTTGGCACGCAGCGCGGGTTTCGCTGTAGCCAACAAACCCGGAGGTACGGCTTTCAATCCGCTGTTGATCTACGGTGGCGTGGGCTTGGGTAAAACACACTTGGCGCACGCGATCGGTATCGAGATCAAAAACAAGTACGAAGACAAAACCGTTCTATACGTAAGTAGCGAAAAATTCACGCATCAGTTTATCGATGCGGTGAAGAACAATACCGTCAACGATTTCACGCACTTCTATCAAATGATAGATGTGTTGATTATCGACGATGTTCAATTCTTCAGTGGCAAGGAAAAAACACAAGATGTGTTCTTCCACATCTTCAACCATCTGCACCAGACAGGCAAGCAAATTATCATCACCAGTGATAAGCCACCGGTTGAAATGCAAGGTATGGAGCAACGTCTCCTCAGTCGCTTCAAGTGGGGCTTGAGTGCAGACCTCCAAGTGCCATCACTCGAAACGCGTATCGCTATTCTGAAGAAGAAAATGTACGCCGATGGAATTGAGCTTCCGGAAGAAGTGGTGGAATACCTCGGTTATTCTATCACGTCGAATGTGCGTGAGCTCGAGGGTGCGCTCATCTCATTGATTGCACAGTCATCGTTGAACAAGAAGGCTATCACGCTCGATCTTGCCAAGCAGATGATTGATAAGTTCGTGAAGAACACGGCGCGTGAAGTGAGTATCGACTACATCCAGAAAGTGGTGTGCGATTACTTCGACCTTCCAATCGAATTGTTGAAGAGCAAAACACGCAAGCGCGAAATCGTGCAGGCGCGTCAAATAGCAATGTACTTCGCTAAGAAAATGACCAAGAGCAGTCTTGCAAGCATTGGTGCGCATTGCGGAGGTAAAGACCACGCAACTGTATTGCATGCTTGTCGCACGGTGAACAATCTTCAGGAAACCGACAAGCACTTCCGCAAGTACTTGGATGACTTGGAGAAGAAGCTGTCGATTGCATAGTTACTAATGACTAGTGACTAATGACGAATGTGGCGAAGGACTTTCCTTCGCCACATTCGTTATCAGCCATTCACAACCACTATTTACTATTCACTAGTCATTCGTCACTAGTCATTCGTCATTCTCTTGTTAATAACCCGCACTTTCAGCGATGTCTGTCCTTCATTGCTGCGACTATCTTTGGCGTCGCTATAAATATCCAACATGAAATTCATTGTTACCAGTACTGCACTTTTGAAGCAGTTACAGCAATTGAGCGGTGTGCTCAATAGCAGCAACACGTTGCCAATCCTTGATAATTTTTTGTTCGAAATAAAGAACAAGGCGCTCACAATTTCTGCCAGTGATCTGGAAACTGCCATGAGCACTCAGATGGCTATTGAAGCAAAGGAGGAGGGTTTGATTGCGATACCTGCAAAAATCCTGTTGGAGATTTTGAAAAGCCTGCCTGAGCAACCACTCACGTTTACTATTGATAAGAAAACGTTGGGCGTTGAAATCTCGAGCGACTACGGTAAGTACAAGCTTACTGGTGCAAACGGAGA
>JBJTRD010000071.1:0-7564 GCA_046075945.1 Flavobacteriales bacterium | reverse complement strand
TTCCTATTCACTATTCACTATTCACTAATAACTAATAACTAGTTACTGGTGAATAGTGAATAGTGAATAGTCAGTCATGATGATAGCTCTCACCCTTCAAAATCGTATGCGCCCGATACAGCTGTTCCAACAATAGCAGGCGAATCATTTCATGCGAGTAGGTCATTTTTGAAAAAGAAATCTTTCCGTTGGAGCGTGCATACACCGATTCGGAAAAACCGAAAGCACCACCAATGATAAGAACGAGCTGCTTAACACCACTGTTCATGCGGCGCTGTAACATTTCTGCAAAACCGCGTGAAGAAAAATGCTCCCCGTTTTCATCGAGCAGCAATACGAAATTATCGGGCTTCAACTGCTTTAGCAATTGATCTCCCTCGCGCTCTTTCAATACGTCGTGACTAATTACTTTGGCGGGCACATCGGGCAGCTCCTTGTATTCCACTTTCGCATAATGCTTCAGCCGCTCCTGATAAACAGCCATGCCTTCGCGCAAATACGAAGCACTTGTTTTACCCAACGTGAGAATGATAATCTTCAAGCGATTTTAGCATTGAATCACTCGCGCTGATCGTCTTTCGAATCGCGCACATCCTGACGGCGCAGCGGATTCAAACCGTATTCGCGAAAATTTTTGCGCTGCTTGTAAACGTCGCAGGCAGTAAATATGGCCGCACGCAGCGATGATTCATCGGCAATGCCCTGACCCGCGATATCGAAACACGTTCCATGATCGGGAGATGTGCGCACAACCGGCAAGCCCGCGGTGAAATTCACTCCATGCTCGAATGCCAATGCTTTGAAGGGTGCCAATCCCTGGTCGTGATACATCGCCAGCACAGCGTCGTAGCGCTTGTAGCCGCCACTTCCAAAGAAGCCATCGGCGCCAAATGGACCATACACCATCATGCCCTTTTCAAATGCTTCACGCACTGCAGGTATGATGATGTCCTTCTCTTCCATGCCGAGCAGTCCGTTATCGCCTGCATGCGGATTCAATCCGAGCACTGCAATACGCGGACGATTCATTCCAAAGTCTTTTACCAAACTTTCATTCATCAACTGAAGCTTCTCGTGTATGCGCTCTTTGGTGATGTGCTGCGAAACTTCCTTCAACGGAAGATGCCCGGTTACAATACCCACGCGCAAGGTTTCACTCACCAAAAACATGAGTACCTTTTCTGTGTTGGCAAACTTTGCCAGGTATTCGGTGTGCCCCGGAAATTTGAACGACTCGCTTTGTATCGTATCCTTATTGATAGGTGATGTTACAATGACATCTACTTTGTTACTCGCCAGATCAGCTACGGCTGCTTCGAGACTCTTGAAGGCAAACATACCTGCATCCTTCGTGGGCTTGCCAAACTCAACCACCCCCTTGAAATCCTTCCATACATTCACAAGGTTTACCTTTTTCGCTATTGCTTCCGAGGCATTGCCAATCGTGTTGTACTGGAAGTCTTCAGCGTTCACTATTTTACGGTGAGACTTTATGACTTCGGGGTGCGCGTAGATAACCGGGGTAATCGATTCAGCCATGCGTGGATCGGAAAAAACCTTGATGACAGTTTCCAAACCAACTCCGTTGATGTCGCCACTGGTGACGGCTACGCGTATTTTTTGATCACTCATGTGAGGGGATTCTTAGCAGTAATTTTTCTGAATGAAATCGTAGAGCATGCGCACACCCACACCCGATCCGCCTTTGGTACGATAGCCGCTGGCGCTGTTGCTGTATGCAGGGCCGGCAATATCAATATGTATCCAAGGATAATCGGTGAAGTGTTCTAAAAACTTCGCAGCCGAAATTTGTCCGGCGTATGAACCTCCCAGGTTTTTCAAATCGGCGATGTCGCTCTTCATTTCATCGCCGTAATCTTTCCACAGTGGGAATTGCACTGTGCGTTCCCACACATGCATACCGCTCTCCGCGAGTTGATCCATCACCTTGCGCTCTGCTGTGCCCATCACCGCGCTTGCATAGGTGCCTATGGCGCGCACAGCTGCTCCGGTAAGCGTAGCCAAATCGATGCATACTTCCGGTTTGTATTGCTGCGCCCACACCAACGCATCAGCGAGAATGAGACGACCTTCCGCATCGGTGTTTAACACTTCTACAGTGGTTCCATCGCTGATGGTAATGACGTCTTGCGGACAAACCGCATTCATACCCGGACGGTTATCGGTAGCAGGCACGAGCCCAATCACATGCACAGGCAATTCATTTTTTGCGATTGCCATCATTGCACCCACAACTGCGGCAGCACCACTCATATCGCACTTCATTTCGTCCATGCTGTTTGGTGTTGGCTTCAAACTCAATCCACCGGTATCGAACACAACTCCTTTTCCGACAAGGACGATAGGCTTCTTGTTGCGCGCCTTCTCAGGCTTGTATTCCATGATGGTGAAGGTGGGCGGATCAATACTTCCTGCATTCACCGCCAACAATCCGCCCATTTTCTTTACTTCAATTTCCTTCTTGCCAAGCACCTTCACGCTAAAACCGGCATCCTTTCCAACCTTCTGCATTTCCTTCGAAAATTGAACAGCCGTGAGGTACGATACAGGCTCGTTGATGAGCGTACGCGCTGTCAGTGTCGCTTCTACCAAATGCTGCAATGCCTCTGCATCTTTCGCGGTTACATACTTGTCGGCAATGTGAATTGTCGCCAGTGCATTCTGACGCTTCTTCTTGTCTTTGAAATATTTCAGAAACTGATAGTTGGCCAGCGCCACACCTTCGGCAAGGGCAAGTGCCAGTTCCTTTTCACCGGTGAGGTTAGTGATGCAAACCTCTCCTGCCTTTGCACCATTGAGAGCGGTAAGCAACGATGCACCTTTCATGCGCAGTTTCTCGAGCACTTCCGGTGTTGCTGCTTCCTTCTTGAGGGGAACATAGTAGTTGTACAAGCCCAATTCCTGCAGCGTGATTACATCGCGCTCATTTTCGATTTCTTTTTTGAAAAATGAAAGTTGTTGTTTGTCGAGGTCTGTCAATTTAGACAGCTCATCGTTGTAGAAAATGGTAATGCCTGATGCATTGAGCAATGTGCTCTTGGCCGATTTTATCTGTGTCATCCTTGCTTGGTCAATTAACTGCTCAAAGGTAATTAGACCTGCGTGCATTTTCTATGGACACATGCAATCATTTACCATCATTAGAATTGGGCGATAGCAGACCGGCATTTCTTCTCAACCCATCGAGTCCCTTGCGTTGCAGTGGCGACCTGCGTGCAATATTCGCAAACACCTCTTCCGATAGATCTTTCCATTCGCCGGCTGTCATGTTCAGCAATTGCTCGCGCGGCGTAAAACGCGGCTCGTTGTTCACCACCGAAAAACGATTCCACGGGCATACATCCTGACACACATCACAACCAAACAACCAGTCGTCCATTTTCGCTGCCCACTCAGCAGGGATTTCCTTTTTCAATTCGATGGTGAAATACGAAATACACTTACTGCCATCCACCACATAAGGCTCCACAATGGCCTCTGTCGGGCACGCATCGATGCACGCTCTGCACGTACCGCAATGATCGCGTACAGCGCCATCGGCTTCCAACTCCAAATCGATGATGAGCTCTGCGACGAAAAAAAAAGAGCCGCGTTGTTTATTGATGAGATTAGTGTTTTTTCCAATCCAGCCGAGTCCGCCCTTCGCGGCCCACGACTTATCGAGCACAGGTGCTGAGTCGACAAATGCGCGGCCTTCCACTTCGCCGACCTGCTCGCGCAAACGCTGCAGCAACTGTTTCAGGCGATCTTTTACTACGTAGTGATAATCTTCACCCCACGCATATTTAGACACCTTTAACGAGCCTTCCCGGATGGTTTGTTTCGTGTCGGGGAAATAATTGAAGAGCAAGGAAACAACCGATCGAGCGCCGGGCACCAGCAAGCGCGGGTCGAGTCGCATGTCGTAATAATTTTCCATGTAACTCATCTCACCGTGCATACGCTTGTTCAGCCATGCGTCCAATCTTGGAGCCTCTTCTTCCAAAAAAGCCGCCTTCGAAATTCCACAAAAAGAAAAACCGAGATCGAGCGCCAGTTGTTTGATGAGTCGCGCATTTTCCGCGGCCTGCAAGTCGGAATGTGTCGCCATCAGAACAACTCTCCGGGGCGGTTTCCCTTCAATTTACCCAAATGCTTGTAGGCCAACTCTGTCACCTGACGCCCACGCGGCGTACGCATGATGAAGCCCTCCTGTATGAGATACGGCTCGTACACCTCTTCAATGGTCCCTGAATCTTCGCCCACAGCAGTTGCTACGGTATTCAGTCCCACCGGTCCGCCATTGAATTTGTCGATGATGGTAAACAAAATTTTGTGGTCCATTTCATCGAGGCCCAGCGTGTCGACATTGAGTGCGTTCAATGCAAATTGAGTAATCTCCAAATCGCATTTACCATTGCCTTTGATTTGAGCGAAGTCGCGCACGCGTCGCAACAAAGCATTGGCAATACGCGGCGTACCGCGGCTTCTGCGGGCTACCTCGTAGGCCGCGTCTTCCAAAATCTCCATGCTTAGTATTTCGGCACTTCGTTGCACGATGTCGGTAAGTGTTTGAGCATCGTAATAGGAAAGACGCGCATTGATACCGAAGCGCGCACGCAAGGGTGCCGTGAGCAAACCACTGCGTGTCGTTGCGCCGATAAGTGTAAATGGATTCAGTTTGATTTGCACGGAGCGTGCATTGGGTCCGGTGTCGATTACCAAATCAATGCAGTAATCTTCCATCGCTGAATACAAATATTCTTCCACCACCGGACTAAGTCGGTGTATTTCATCAATGAAAAGAATATCGTTCGTCTCCAGATTCGTGAGCAGTCCCGCGAGATCAGCGGGTTTGTCCAGCACAGGGCCTGAAGTTGTTTTTATACTCACACCCATTTCATTCGAAATGATATGGCCCAATGTTGTCTTTCCCAATCCGGGCGGGCCGTGGAGCAACACATGGTCGAGGGCCTCTGTGCGAAGTTTGGCAGCCTTTACAAATATCTCCAGGTTCTCCAGCACTTGCCGTTGCCCGGTAAAATCGTCGAAGGTCTTGGGCCTCAACACACGATCGATATCCCTCTCGGGGCTCTCGGCCTCATCGCGTATGTTGAAGTCTTCGTTCATTCGGTGGGTGCGGTCGTCTCAGACTGACTGTATTTCTTGTAGCGCGAATATACTTCGTCGAAGATGAGTCGACAACGCAATGCATACAACGGCGAAGTGAACTGCTGTTGTATCCCTCTATTGTTCTTCAACATGATACGGTAACCGAAGCCGGCGCCTACACCGATAAGCTTGAGAATTTTAAATTCGAATGCCATCCCCGGTTCATAGATTACCACTCGACTTTTGTTGAATACCTGCACCCCGGCTTCATTTTCTTCGCGTAAAAAACTATTGCCTATTCCCAATTGAATCGGTGTTGAAACTTCCCACGGCCCTCGCTGATAAAAGCTGTACTGCACATAAGGCGCAATGTAATTCATCCGAATATCTGCCTGTGTCCATTCGCCATCCCGGATAAATTCTTCCTGAAGTTCCGTTCCAATAAAATTGTAACTCACACCAACGCTCAGTCTTGTGCCGAAGGCTATACCTGCCTTAATGCTATAAATTTTCGCAGTGCTCCCCGTGATAAATGAATTGCGTATATCGAATGCGAAACTTGGAGTGATGCGTTGCTTGAATACATCGCGTAGAGAGTCGCTGAGATTGAATGATTGTGCGCGCGCACCTGCATCAATACAATTAGCAAGAAGTAAAAAAATCATGGTGCGCATGATGACAAAAGTAACCACTTAAAATGCATTCGAGTACTTCACGCTTTTGTAACTGAATAAAATCAACCACAGAGGAACAGAGAACACGGAGAGAATAGAACGTTGCAGGTTGGGAAATGAAATCCATCTATCAAAGGTTCAACCCTCCCCAACTTTCAACTTCTAACCCCAATCCGCAGACATACCAAAAAAAGACCCGCCGTTCCGGCGGGTCCTTTTGAATATCTTAAGCGATTAGTGCGCGTGTTCACCGGGTTTCAATGGCACAACCTGTGGCACAAAATCCTCTTCGTGGTCGGGGTTGCTATAATCGTATGCCCAACGATGAACTTCCGGAATTGCGCCCGGCCAGTTACCGTGCATGTGCTTAACGGGTGTTGTCCATTCTAGCGTGTTTGAGCCCCATGGATTTTGTGTAGCCACTTGCCCATACTTTATGCTGTGGAAGAAGTTGAACAAGAATAATAATTGCGCAGCACCGCCCACTATGGCGAACATGGAAATAATCGGATTCAAATCCATCACCCAATCAAGGAAGGTAAACTGCGAGTAGTCGTAGTATCGGCGAGGTGCGCCGGCCATACCTACAAAGTGCATGGGGAAGAACACACCGAAACCGCACACCAGGGTGAACCAGAAGTGAACGTATCCGAGTTTCGTATTCATCATGCGTCCATACATTTTCGGGAACCAGTGATAAATACCACCAAGCATACCGAAGATGGCCGACATACCCATCACAATGTGGAAGTGGGCAACTACGAAATAGGTGTCGTGTACGTTTACATCAAGAGCAGAGTCGGCGAGAATAATACCTGTCAAACCACCGGTAACGAACGTAGACACAAGACCAATCGAGAACAACATTGCCGGCGTAAAGCGAATGTTCCCCTGATACAGAGTAGTGATGTAGTTGAAGGCCTTTACGGCCGAAGGAATTGCAATCAACAGTGTTGTGAATACGAACACCGAGCCCAGGAACGGATTCATACCGGTGATGTACATGTGGTGTCCCCAAACGATGAAGGAAAGGAATCCGATAGCGAGTATCGATCCCACCATGGCCTTGTATCCGAAGATTGGCTTGCGCGAGTTGGTTGAAATGATTTCAGAAGAAATCCCCAACGCAGGAAGAAGTACGATGTACACCTCCGGGTGACCCAGGAACCAGAACAAGTGCTGGAACAACAGCGGTGAGCCACCGGTTACGTCGAGCGCTTCGCCTTGAATGAAGATATCCGAGAGGTAAAACGCTGTTCCGAAGCTTCGGTCCATCAACAACAATACCGCTGCAGAAACCAATACCGGGAAAGACAATACACCTAGAATCGCCGTAACAAATATCGCCCACATTGTGAGTGGCAGACGTGTCATCTTCATTCCTTTGGTGCGCAGGTTGATGATGGTTACGATGTAGTTCAGACCACCCAACAAAGAAGATGCAATGAAGAATACCATCGAAATTAACCAAAGCGTCATACCTGTGCCCGAACCCGGCATCGCTTGTGGCAATGCGGAGAGCGGAGGGTAAATGGTCCAACCACCGCTGGCTGCTCCACCTTCAACAAAAAGCGAGAACACCATTATCAAACTGGAAATCAAAAACGCCCAATAAGACAGCATGTTCAGGAATCCGCTTGCCATATCGCGGGCTCCAACCTGCAATGGAATAAGCAAATTTGCAAACGTACCCGACAAGCCACCGGTCAATACGAAGAACACCATTATGGTTCCGTGAATAGTAACCATGGCGAGATAAGCATTCTTATCGAGCAGTC
>JBJTRD010000070.1:0-5285 GCA_046075945.1 Flavobacteriales bacterium | reverse complement strand
CATCGTGATCGGTTTGGCGCTGGCACTTATTGCCTTGCCCTGGATTGATGCCCGCAACAGCTATGGTCTTACATCAGCTCACCAATGATTTTTTCTACGGTGTATCCTTCTGCTTCTGCTTTGTAGTTGCGCACGATGCGGTGGCGCAGAATGGGCACGGATACTGCTCGAACATCTTCGATATCCGGACTGTATTTCCCTTTTAATGCAGCGACACATTTAGCACCAATAATTAAGAACTGAGAAGCACGTGGACCCGCACCCCAACTTAGGAAATTGTTCACCATCGTTGGTGCCAGCTCATTTTCAGGACGAGTTTTAGCAACAAGTTTAACAGCGTACTCAATAACGTTATCGGGTACAGGCATTTTTCGGATGAGCTGCTGGTAGAATACAATTTCCTGGCCTGTAATGACACTTGAAATTTCAGGAACCACGTTGGTAGTGGTTGATTTTACTATTTGAATCTCATCGGTCAGCGTAGGATAATCGACCCACACATTCATCATGAAGCGGTCGAGTTGAGCTTCGGGCAGCGGATAAGTTCCTTCCTGTTCAATCGGGTTTTGTGTAGCCAATACAAAAAATGGAGAAGGAAGATCGTATGTCTTTCCTCCGGATGTTACCCTGCGTTCTTGCATAGCTTCGAGCAGGGCAGATTGAGTTTTAGGTGGTGTTCGGTTTATTTCATCGGCCAGAATGATATTCGAAAAAAGAGGCCCTTTTACGAATTTGAAGTTGCGCGATTCATCCAGTATTTCGGAACCTACGATATCGCCCGGCATAAGGTCGGGTGTAAACTGAATGCGGTTGAATGATAGTCCCAACGACTTTCCGATGGTACTTACCAGGAGTGTTTTGGCCAGCCCGGGAACACCTACAAGCAGGCAATGACCATTGCCGAAAATGGAAATGAGTACATCGCGTACAACCTCCTCTTGACCAACAATGGCCTTTCGAATTTCTTTTTGAAGATCACTGTAACGACCTTTCAGTGAATCGATGGCTTCTGCATCGGAGGAAAATTTTATTTCTGACATACAAGAGATTTGTTAAAACGGAAGTCGTGCGAATTTAAAACTGAAACCGACGGGGAGATACGGGAAGTTGTTAAGGATTGTTTTTAACCCAGGGAAATTGTGAGGGACATGTTTTATACTCATCATCCACTTTTACAAAGGTGGCCGAGATGCGCTTTTTCACCCATTTATCGGTTTCAAGCTGTTTGGCTCGCGCCTCTGCTACCTGTTTGAAAATTTCATAATCATCCTTCATGTTGGCCTTGTGCGCTGCAATCCGATTATCGAGACGATAGACTACATACGCTTGTTTTCCGTCATCGGCGGTTACCAGCACCGGATCGCTAATGTCGCCCGGTTTCATGCTCATGAATACAAGGTTCATTTCAGAGGTAAGTGCGGCCACATCGTGTCGGGTGCCACCTGTGGTCGGATTGATGACTTTGCCCCCCTGGTTTTTGGTGTCCTCATTGGTGCTATACTTAATGGCGGCCTGAGCAAATGAAAGCGTATCGTTAATTGAGGTGAGAACTTTTTCGAGGCCCTTGCGTGCAATTTCCAAATCATCAGCTTTCACTTTCGGTGACATGAGGATATGGCATGACTCGTAAAACTCGCCTCTCTTTTCAATCACTTTTACGAAGTGATAGCCATAGGTGCTTGAAAATACAGGCGAATAAGAACCTTCGGGTGTGTTGTAAACAGCTGCTTCATACTCCGGAACAAATGACCCTTTGCGTTGCAACGGATAGCACCCGCCCTTGTATTTTGAGCCCGGGTCTTCACTCCATTTAGCCGCTTCAAGTGTCATCGATGATTTCCCATTGGCAAGGTTCATCCGTATTGAATCCATCATGTGAATAATACGCTGTACTTCTGATTCGCGAACCTTTGGGGCAATTTCAATTTTTGAATATTCGACTTGCTCGCCGATAAGAGGAATTGAATCTTTGGGCACTGTTTGATAATACTGCAGTACGTCGGCAGGAGTAACTTTTACATTTTTCGTAATGTTGTCCTGCATTTTTTGAACGAGCAGTTGATCCTTGATTAGGTCAAAGTATTCATCCTTTAATTGAGACTGCGATTTGCCGTAGTATTTCTCGAATTCCTCAACACTCCCAAACATTTGGATGAAATATTGAATGCGTCTTTCAACCTGCGACTGAACTTCACCATCGCTTACTTCAATACTGTCAAGCTTTGATTGATTCAACAGTAGTTTCTGGTAGAGCAAATTTTCGTAAATGGAGCAACGCATAGCGCCATCGTCAGAGCCTTTTCCTTCCGTTGTCTCGAGCACAGAGGCTTCTAAATCGCTCTGGAGAATTATCTCATTTCCTATGACACCTATGATACGATCGACTACTTTCCCCGGCTGCGCGAGTGCCGAAAAACTAAATAATAGAAATGCCAGCGGCGGGAAAAATTTCATTTCTGGGTGGAATAGATTTTAATGTCGCCATCTTGTTCTGCTTTGGAATAGATTGCCTGACGCATGTCTTCGAGCAGTTTCAATTTGCGCTTATTGATAATCATCGCTTTTATTTTGTCGTGTTCGAAGCTTAGCGGAGATTTGGATCCTGCCAGCTGATATTCCATGATTGAGATTAGATAAAGGTTGTTGTCTTTCTCAAATTCAATGACATTCTTTTTTTTCAAGAATCCGGCTACATCATAGACTTCCAGTGGAATTTGTTTAATGAAATCATCCCACTTCATCCATTCTTCCTCCTCGTAATAATAGCTTGCACCAATATCGACACACAGCTGCTGCCACTTTACGAGATCTTCGGCTTTCGCAGATCCGAATATTTTCTTCATTGCGGTTGCCTGCTTACTATCAGCAGCAAGAGCGCAAAATTTTACCTTTAGAATGTAGTCTTTTAGTTGGAAATTACTTTCGTGATCCGTGTAATATTGTTCGATTTCCTGATCAGATACAACGGTGTCCAGTTTTTGTCTTACCCACTCTTGCTCAAATGCGTAAATCAAAAGTGAACTTCGGTAATTTTCAATTAATTCTTCGAATGAAAGAAGCTCTTCAGGCAAGCTGGATTCCGCTTTTGAAATGATTAATTGCTTGGTTATCCAGTCATGGATGTAGTGATCAGCCAACGAGGCGCTGTCATGCTCTGTAGAATTATCAGGTACAATATCAGAAACCTCTTTGCGCGTTAGTTGCTTGTCGCCAATTTCAGCAATCAACTCAGCTCTATCATCATTCCACGTGCAAGAACCAAGCACGGTGCTGATGAGCGCGCATATAAAGATGAATGTTGCTTTCGTCATTTGATGGTATGCAGCACGTCGCTATTGACCTTGAAAGTATGTTCTTTTCTCATAGCTGCAATCCATTCCTTTTCGAGATAAGACTGATATTCGGAAGTAATCATTCCGCGCGCTTCATCAAGTCTTTTCGCAGAAGGAGGAATTATTTCCCTGAATTGAATAATGACTATTTGTCCATTGTCTTCAATGTCGTTGCTTAATCCCACTTTCCAGGGGGCTTTCGATAGCATGGCATTATCATCGAGTGCATATATACCCTCTTGGATTTGCAGATTTAATTGTGATTCCTTGTTGAGTTCTCCGGCGATGCTGGACTTATCTTTTTCATCTTTCAGCATTTTGCGGACTTTCTTGGCTACAGCCGCGTCGGAACATGTATACATTATCACTGACGCCCTTTCAGGCCACATGAAGTTTCCTTTGTTGGCCTCGTAGTATGCAGAAAGACCGGCTGTGTCTTTGACGGCCTTAGACCATACCATTTGATCGGTCATTTCAAAGAGTAAAATTCCTTCACGGTATTCTTTCATTAACAAGCGAAACGGAGTGTATTTCGATTCAAGCTTCGCGTCTTCCATTTGCAGGAGTTTGTCTTCGCCGAGTTTATTGACAGAGGTGCGAAGAAAATCTGCAGGGCTCATCGTTGGTTTTGATTGCCCTTTGTTGCGCATGTGCTCATTGAAATCGCTCACGGTTATTACCAGGCCATTCATGCTGATGAGTGGTTTTTCAAGTGATTTCTTGTGAACGTATACTTTGCCTTCAAACACATTGGAATCAGCCTTTTCAATCAACTTCGCCAATTCAGTTTCATCGATTGTATACGTGTATTCCTTCTTCAATTTTTCGATAAACGATTTTTTGGTTTGCTCTGCGCGACTGTCCTTGGAAACTTTGGTCTTGAGATCCTTCTCCATGGATTCGTATGAAACCAGGGGTTTGTATTCCAGTCGTTTGATGATGTGCCATCCGAAGGCCGTCTTGAATGGGGTAGAAAAATCGCCGTTGTTTTTCAACGCATAGGCAGCGTCTTCAAATTCGATGACCATTTTGCCTGTACCGAACCAGGGTAATTCACCTCCTTTTTTAGCAGAGGTAGGGTCGTCGCTGTATTTGGCAGCAAGTTCTTCAAATGAAGATTCACCGCTTACCAGCTTTTGGTAGATTTCCTGAATTTTTGTTTCGGCATTGGCTTCGCTGTTGGCTTCCGATTTTGGTTTGACAACAATGTGTGCAACATGAATTTCTCCGCGGGCTGCGCGTTTGTCGAAAACATAGATGAGGTGATAGCCGTATCGGGTGCGCACCGGCATAGATACTTTGCCAACAGCTGTTTCGTAGGCGGCTTTTTCAAAAGGATAAACCATCTGGAAGGCTGTGAAATAACCCAAATCACCGCCATTGTCTTTTGCGCTGGGGTCTTCGCTCGAGGCTTTTGCAAGTGAATTAAAATCTTCTCCTTTCGAAATACGTTCGCGAATGGCCATAATCTTCGAGTAGGCCTTTAGGGTATCGGCAGGTGCGGCGTTCGCATCGAGTTTGATCAGTATGTGAGCGGCATGAACTTCCACTTTGTAATGCTCATACGCCTCTTTCATTAAGTCGTTGAGCTTGTCGGTGTCGGTGAGATAAGGACGCGCCAATTGTGCACGATATCCATCCAATTCTGTTTTGAATTTTTTTACGGTGTCAAGACCCGCTTCACGGGCCTCTTTAACTTTCAATTTGAAGTTGATGAATAGCTCCATGTATTCATCGAGTGATTGGGCGGTAATTACTGAATCGCGATTGTTCTTCCTGAAAATATTTTCAAACTCTTCCAGCGTGGTCGCTTCACCATCTACCGTTAGCACTGCCGCATTTTTGTCTTGAGCAATTACAGGCAGGAATGAGCCAAATACAAACGCACATAAAAAAGCAATCGATTTCACCTTCATAATCGGGTTAATTAATTCGTTGGTTTAAAATCCTTTG
>JBJTRD010000069.1:0-2003 GCA_046075945.1 Flavobacteriales bacterium | reverse complement strand
CAAGGACCACTTACGAAGAAAGAGGAGGAAATGATTTCCAATTACTTGAAGAATCAAAAAATCTTGAAAAAGAAATCGGCCACCTCTAAACGTAAGAAGGCAGCCAAAAGAAAGGCGGAGGCCTAGCCGCCCCTCCCCTTCACTATTTCACCACTTCACCCTTTCACCCTTAAACAATGTGAATTCAGCATGTTAATCCGCGAACGCCTTACTTTTGACCCATGTCCAAAATGCGCATTTTTTCGCTGTTGATTATCGCCGTAATCATGATGGCCTTCGCGCCGGCGCCTCCTTCCTACAAGGTTGCTGTGCTCAAATACAAAGGCGGCGGTGACTATTATTCCAACCCTACCAGCGTGCCCAATCTGGTGGAGTTTGCCAATCGCAACCTCTCGACCAACATCGATAAGGATGTGCCTTACATCGAAGTGGGCAATCCGGAAATCATCAACTTTCCGTTTGTGCACATGACGGGTCACGGCAACGTGGTGTTCAGTGCAGCCGATGCGAGCAACCTTCGCAATTACATGCTGGGCGGTGGTTTTTTGCACATCTCCGACAACTTCGGTATGGACAAATTTGTGCGCAAGGAAATGAAGAAGGTGTTTCCGGAGCTGGAGTTTATCGAGCTTCCGTTTAGCCACCCGATTTATCATCAGACCTATGACTTCCCCAACGGCTTGCCGAAGATTCACGAACACGAGAAGAAGGCACCGCAAGGCTTTGGTCTTTTGTGGGAAGGAAGACTCGTATGCTTCTACGACTACGAGTGCGACCTGGGCGATGGCTGGGAAGATTTTGAAGTGCACAAAGACTCCGACGAGGCGCGCACCAAGGCGCTGAAGATGGGCGCCAATATTCTGCAGTATGTCCTCATGGGCAATGAACAGTAATGGCCTCCCGAAAGCGATACAACGGACTCACCGAAGAGGAGCTGCGCGATTTTCTCGAAGCGAAATACGAAAGCTTCAACGTAAGCGCTTTCATCGATGATGATCCTGTTTCCATTCCGCATCGATACACTTCGAAATCCGATATTGAAATCGCTGCATTCCTGACGGCGACCATCAGCTGGGGCAATCGCAAGTCGATCATAAAAAGTGCTTCACGCATGATGGAACTGATGGGCGATGCGCCGCACGATTTTGTGATGAATCACACCGCGCGTGATTTGAAATCACTTAAGGGATTTGTTCATCGAACCTTCAACTCAGAAGATCTGGCTGTTTTTATTCGTTCACTGAAAAGTCTTTATCTGGAGCACGCTTCGATGGAAATTTTCTTCGCGGAAGCCATTGCAGCAAACGGTCGAACCTCGCTTGCTATTTCTGCTTTCAAACAACGGTTCTTCAGCGTGCCGCATGCAGCGCGCGCCGAGAAGCACGTGTCTGACCCGCTTGCGGGATCTTCCGCTAAGCGCATCAACATGTTTTTGCGCTGGATGGTGCGTGCCGATAAAAACGCGGTGGATTTCGGAATCTGGAAAAACACTTCGCCGGCGCATTTGTCCATCCCGCTCGATGTGCACTCCGGCAATGTGGCGCGACAACTGGGCATGCTCACCCGCAAACAAAACGATGCACGTGCAGTGGAAGAACTCGACACGGTGCTGCGCAAACTTGATCCGGTTGATCCCGTAAAGTATGACTACGCGTTGTTTGGGTTGGGAGCGATTGAGAAGTGGTAGTTACAACTCATACCGATTATCCTCTATCACCTTCGCGGCCACTTTCCTGCGCGTATCTTTCACATTGAACGGTTCGGTTTTCGTGAAGCGTCGCAAGCCCATGAGCATCATGCGCAGTTCGTCGCCCGTGCCGAAAGCCAGGAGCGCTTCTTTACCGGCAGCCGAAATCGTTTCCGCTGAATCGTAGTAATGTACCTTGAGCATTTCTTCGTGCAGTTCGGTGTTGACTCCTTTGCGGTTGAGCTTTTCAATGCGCAACAACATCGACTCAGCGGTGTAAGTAGCGATGATCATGTCGGCCACATGCATGAGCACC
>JBJTRD010000068.1:0-2870 GCA_046075945.1 Flavobacteriales bacterium | reverse complement strand
GTAACCTGTCAACCAAAATCATGAGGGCTCATATTCCCTACAATCCTATTCCCTATAATCCTACAATCCTATCCCCTACAATCCTTTCCCCTACAATCCTAACATCAATTTGGGGCCTTCTACAATTTTACCATCGCTATCCAATTGAACAGAGATGTAAGGGAAATCTCCGCCGATGGTGTATTGACCGAATTCAAAAACCTCCTCCTTACCTGAGTAATCCCAGTCCAATTCCTGGTTTCTATATTCCTTTCGAAGAAGCTCCCAATTGGGGTGGTTTCTCAGACGTTCGTCAATATCTACCATGGTCGATGGGTCGCCATTGAGCCACTGCCCCAGGTAGCGATAGGCCGCATTGAGACTGACCGATTCTTCGCTGTATGAGGTCATTTTTTGAAGGGCCGCTACCCTGTGCTTCTCCGGCGATGCGATAAAGGCAATTTCGAAATCTTCATTTTTGAGGGTGTATGTTGCCAACACACTTTTTAGCGGCAACCGCAAACGATTCACCCCCTTCGTTAAATGATAGGTTTCCTTGGCTTCCTTTTTATTCGAACATCCGAAGCACCAGGTAACAGTGAAACTCACGGTGTGATGCTTATGTTCTGCCGAGTCTACGAACAATTCCAAATCGGTTTCTTTGAATGAATACAGCAACACTTCCAACTCATCGCCGTTGGCCACCGTGATGTGATCAAAGTTGCCGACATAAACAAGGTTCGTATTCGATTGCTTTACCACAGGGCAAAGATTGAGCTCTTCCTCTCCCTGCGGACCGAATGGATTGGCCAAAATGGCGGGCTCATGAGGCACGTGTTCATATTGATAGGCAGATAAATCCTCGAGGAAATGCTCGTTCGGTTTCGAGGTCTTATACCAGGTTGGATCGACCGCCTTCCAGCTGCCGTCGACCTTTACAAAATTCCAGGCGTGATAAGAATTCCCCAGCGATGGTTGCTTTCCTTGACTCGTGCTCAATGGATAGCCGCAAACGTTGAAGCAAGGAATACCAATGCTCTCGCAAAAAACATTTAATAGTAATGAGTAGTCGAGGCAAAGACCAAAATGCTCAGTAAATACAAACTCAGGATCATGCGAAGGATTTTGCTCGCGAGATTCTTTTAGCTTGTAATTAATATTCGTCGCAATCCAATTGCACATCGCTCGCATACGTGCAGTATCTGATTTTATAGGTTGAAACTCCTGGATAGCAAACGACCAGGCCTTCGGATAGAGATACTTCCATTTTCTTCGCTGCTGTCTTTCCTTGAGATAATATTCATTTGATTCATATTGCGCTTTAGACTCTGCACGTTTCATTTCATCAGATATTTTAACCATCTTGAAAGAATCATTATCACGATGCCATGCGTTCTCATTAATCCTGTTGCCGATTTCGGATAGCCCATAAAAATTTTCGAACGGATCTCTTTCATCCAGAAATAACTCTATCTGAGGAAGGTAAAATTCAGACGTCGATTCCTTCGCAGGAATAAAATCAGGAGCATCGGATTTATCGGCATACAATCCATCATTCAACACATAAAATGTCTCATCCAATGGCCAGAATTCAATATCAGTATAGCCGGTAAAATTAATTTTTCCATTGAGGCTATTGCGCTTCCAGGTCCCGCGGTATCGATTTACTAAACCATTATCAAGATCTTGTAAAAAAATGAAGTGGCCTGAAGGCATTATATACAGACAATGCACAAAATCATCTGCGTCGGTCAGCTCATATAATCTACCCTTCGACCATGTCTCGGGATTAATGCCTTTCGCAAAGGAGACAATCGATACCCACTGCAGGAGAAAGGCCAGAAGAAATTTTCTCGTACTCATGTGATTTCATTTTAAAATTCTGAGTAACGATCCAATTCATACGCGTGAAAAATTGATGGGTGTTCGTAAAGGGGTAACGAGTATATCGAGAGATATTGCCCGAGGGATGAGGGATGAGGGGTGAATAGTAACTAGTCAATAGTGAATAGTAAATAGTTAGGACGCAGCCTCTAATCACTAGTTACTAATCACTAGTTACTAGTCACTAGTTACTGGTCACTAGTTACTGGTCACTAGTCAAACATCTCCTTCACACGTTGAAAAAAGCTTCTGTCTTTTGTTCCGGGGGCCGGTTTGAAATTGGCTGATTCACGCAGCTTCTCGAGCAGCTTCTTTTCTTCGTCGTTCAGTTTTTGTGGCGTCCAAACGTTGATGTTCACCAACAAATCTCCTTGACCGAAGCCGTTTACTTCTTTGAGTCCTTTGCCTTTTAGACGCAGTATTTTTCCGCTCTGCGTTCCCGCATCAATCTTTATCTGGGCCTTTCCCTTCACCAAGGGTATTTCGACTGTTGAACCCAGGGCGGCATCCGCGAAATTCACATAGAGATCATAATACAAATTCACACCGTCGCGCTTAAGCTCCGCGTGTTCTTCCTCTTCGATCTGAACCAATAAGTCACCGGGGATTCCTCCATAAGGGCCCGCATTTCCTTTGCCGGCAACGTTGAGGGTCATGCCCTCGCCCACTCCTGCCGGGATATTTATTTCAATTAATTCTTCCTCACGCTTTTGTCCATTCTCATCGGCATCCTTTGGTTTCGATTTTACCGACTTACCAACGCCATGGCAAGTTGGACACGTCGAGGAAGTTGCCATCTGCCCGAGAATCGTATTGGTTACGCGGCGCACCTGGCCCTGACCCTTACATGTTGTGCATGTATCGAATGTGACATCGGAGGCATTTACTAACTTGAAAACCTTGATTTTCTTGGTGCATCCGTTCGCTATTTCTTCCAGATTCAACTTCACTTTGATGCGCAGATTCGAGCCCTTCGTTCTGCGCTGACCGCCTCCTCCCCCACCGAA
>JBJTRD010000067.1:0-4281 GCA_046075945.1 Flavobacteriales bacterium | reverse complement strand
ACGCACTCAATTGGAGCAATTGGTAATGGAGCAGCAGCAGGAGCGGAGAAAGGAACTATTGGATCAATTCGAAAGAGCCAAGGAGGAGAAGAAGGGCCTGGGCTTCATGGTGTCACAATTCAACGCATTACATCCCACCTTTGCCACCGAATTGATACGGAAATATCCTGGGCTTTCCATAGCCGATATTCAATTTTGCACCTTATGCCGGATGAACCTCAATACCAAGGAGATTTCAACGCTCTTAAACATCGAATCCAGAAGTGTTTACGTGCGCAAATACCGCATCATTGAAAAAATGGGCCTAAGCGAAAGAGATGATTTCGAGAAGGTGTTGTTTGGGTTTTAACAGCCTGTATTTATGACAAATGATTAGTGACCAATGGCCAATTATTAGTCATTTGTCACTAGTCACTAGTCATTATAGAAGTTCCATCATTCCCGCTGCAAAAAACAGCACTACCAGCAGCACACTGAGCACCACGAGCATGCGTCGCATACGATCGCTGGTCATGATGCGGCCTGCATTTTCGATAGGGGTGAAGATGGCGGCAATTACGCGCAAGTAGTAGTATGCACCAACAGCCGATGTCAAAATCATGATGATGACCAGCGGCATGTAATCGTATCCTATCACGTTCGAGATAACATAGTATTTCGCCAGAAATCCGCTGAGCGGCGGTATGCCTGCCATGCTCAGCAAAGCGAAGGTCATCGAAATAGCCATCACCGGGCTCCGTTTGATGAGTCCTTTGAATGCCTGCGTTGAATCGTCGTCGTTTTGTATGGCCGAAACATGCTGTATCACAAAGAATGCAATGAGACTGGCAACACTGTAGGTGAGTGTGTAGTAAATCAAATACTTCGGAGAAGTAGTAGAAGCGGTCAATACAAATCCAAGCATAAACCCTGCGTGCGAAATGCTGGAATAGGTCAGCATGCGCTTGGTATTGGTTTGAACAACAGCCATGAGGTTGGAAGCAATGAGTGTAATGCCGGCCATCACAGCGAGCGATGCGTTGAAAGCTTCAGGCAGTGGTTGCAAGGCGCTTCCGAAAAGTTTGAACATGCCGGCGAAGGCAGCGCCTTTTACAATCGTTGCCATGTAAGCCGTCACAGGTGTGGGCGCTCCCTGGTACACATCGGGTGCCCACATATGGAATGGAGCCACCGATATTTTGAAACAAAATCCAACCAGCATCAATGCAGAACCCATCAGTACGAGCGGACTGTACATGCCACCCGAAAGATGTTCACGAATGGCGCTCAACTCGAAGGATCCAACAGCACCGTAAGTCAATGAAATTCCAAACAGCAATACAGCCGAAGCAAGGGAACCGAGGAAGAAATACTTGAAGCCCGATTCATTGCTCAACACATTCGTGCGTTGGCTTGCTGCCAGAACATATACAGGAATGGAGAGAATTTCTACACCAAGAAAAAGCATTACGAGACTGGTATATGAGCTAAGAACAACGGCTCCGCACAAACTGAAAAGTACCAGTGCGAAAATGTCGGTACGTTGCGATGTGCCCGAAGTGTATGAATCACCGGCAAGTAAAAACCACAACAAAGCAATGGCTGCGAATACAGCGGTGAACGAGAGCGCAGTGTTATCGAAGGTGAGCATGCCGCCGTATTGCGCGAAGGGTGTTTCATTCATTCCCCAGTCGGCGATACTAACGCCAATAAGACCGAGCAGACCAAGCAAAGCAACGGGCAATACCAGCTTACGCATCTTCAACACATCGAGCGCAAGCACAACAATTCCCAAGAGGGATATAATCAGAATTTCTTTCATCGATTCAGGCCTTGTAAGAGGGATTCAACAGAAGGGTTAGCTACAGATAAGATGGGGTCGGGATAAACTCCCAATGCGATAATGAGCACAACTAAAATCGTCAACACCGTTTTTTCGTGACCGGAAAGGGGGGCAAACGATTGCATGCTTGCAGGTGCCGATCCAAGCATCATACGCTGGAATGCGCGCAACATATAAACCGCTCCGAGCACGACGGTCAATCCTGCAACGGCTGTAAGCCATGGACTCACCTGATAGAAACCAAGGAGCAGCAAGAATTCACCGACGAAACCGCTGGTAAGCGGAAGCGCAACGGATCCCATCACAATGGTGAAGAAGAGAAATGCGAACAATGGATTCACCTCGCGGATGCCGCCCATTTTATGTATGTCGTCATGGTTGAGACGCGTTTCAAGTATGTCGTAAACGAAGAACAGGGCAACGGAGAGAATACCGTGTGAAAGCATTTCCATGATACCACCTTGAAGTCCTTGCGCATTGCCCGAAAGAATGCCGGCGCTAAGCACACCTAAGTGAGCTATCGATGACCATGCGATGAGTAGTTTGTACCGCTGCTGCACGATGGCCATGCCCGATGCGTAGAGCACGCTGATGGCGGAGAGTGCAAGTGCCCAGGTGCCATAATCGGCCACACCGGTAGGCAAAGCCGGTATCACCAGTCGAATCATACCATACGATGCCATTTTAAGCATGATACCGGCGAGCAACATGGTGCCTGCTGTGGGCGCTGCATCGTAGGTAGAAGGCTGCCAGGAATGAAATGGAAACACCGGAATTTTTACCGCAAAGGCAATGAAGAACCCGGCGAATACCCAGCCTTGTTCGGCACCACTCAATGAACGACCTGCCTCATACAGTGCAGTCATTTGGAATGAACCTGAGATGTTGTAGAGATACAACAGCGACACGAGCATGAACAAACTACCGAACAACGTATAGATAAAAAACTTGAGGGTGATTTTCGATTTGTTGGGGTGTTCGCTCCAATACAAAATCATGAAGTAAATCGGAATGAGTGCGAATTCATAAAAGACATAGAAGAGAAGACCATCTGTGGTGGTAAACGCTCCCATCATGGAAGCAGCCATGGCCAGCATCAGTCCGTAAAAAATGTGAGGATGTTTGAACGTGCGATTGGATGATGCGTAAATGATAATGGGCAACAGCAGCGATACAAGCAAAGCCATCACGAGGCTGATACCATCCAGTCCGAAAGAGTATGAAAGTCCCAGCGGGCCAATCCATTCTTTGTTGAAGAAAAGCATCGACTCGCTATTGCCTTGGTGATGCAAAACAAAAGCTGCAATACAAACAAGTAATTCGAGAATGCCTGCACCCAGCGCAATGTTGCGTGCGTTTTTCACACCGGAAACAAATAGAAGCCCGGCTGCTAAAAGTGGTATGGCTAACAGAAGAAGTGTAAGCATAGGGTGTTAGATGTAAAGAAGTATTGCAATGAGTCCGACAATAAATACAAGGATGTAGAAGAACAAACTTCCCGACTGAAGCAGGCGCAGTTTGCTTCCTGCTGCATTCGTAGCTTCTCCGGTGCCTTCTACCAGTCCGTCCATTACTTTAGGCTCAACGAACGTTCCGAGCGCTTTACTTACTGCATCGACAGGTTTGCGAATGATGCGGTCGTACAACTCATCGAACCAGTATTTGTTGAGCAACATTTTATGCGTGCCCGAAGTAATTTCTTTGTCTTCGAGTGCAAGTTCGCCGCGCTTCGAATACTTCAACCAGGCGTAATAGATTCCGCCAACAGCGATAACTGTTGCAACTACCATCAGCATAAGTTCCGTGTTAAGGTCCATGTGAAGAGCCGGCATTGCAACAGTGCCATCGAGGTAATGGTCGAGCCAGTGCCAATGCATGTGCATCGATTCACCCACTGCGTGAGGTAACCCGATAAATCCACCCACCACTGAAAGTACTGCGAGTACAATCAATGGAATGGTCATCACCGCTGGCGACTCGTGCAGGTGATGCTCCTGCTGGTGTGTGCCACGGAATTTGCCGCGGAACGTCAGGAAGTACAGTCGGAACATGTAGAACGCTGTGCAGGCACTCACTACGAGTCCAAGGACAAACATTAGTTTGTTTTCTTCAAATGCAACTGCTATAATTTGATCCTTCGAGAAGAACCCGGCGAAGGGGAAAATACCGGCGATGGCAATGGTTCCAATGAGGAAGGTGAGATGCGTGGTCGGCATGTGTTTTTTCAAACCACCCATACGACGAATATCCTGTTCTCCACCCATACCGTGGATTACCGATCCACTTCCCAAGAATAACAGCGCTTTGAAAAATGCGTGTGTGATAACGTGGAAGATTGCGGTGCTATAGGCACCCATTCCCAGTGCAACGAACATGAGTCCAAGTTGTGACACAGTAGAATAGGCGAGTACCTTTTTGATATCATTTTGAGTGAGCGCGATTGTAGCACCCAGCAGTGA
>JBJTRD010000066.1:0-4029 GCA_046075945.1 Flavobacteriales bacterium | reverse complement strand
CTCGGTGCCTTCGCCCAGGAACCGGTCGATTCGCTGCATCGGCTGAATTGTGATGCACAGTCAAGGCCGCACTCCAATTTGCAGGAATCACTGAGTTTGTCTGCCGCTGACACCTCACAGCGACTGCAACTTTTTCCTACTGTAAACATAAATGGAGGATTGGACAGCCGCGTTGTTTCTTCCTCATGGCTCGGCGGCGGAATGCAATGGAGTCCAAATAGCCGCTGGTCTGTTATAGCAGGTTATGCACTTGCCGGAGGAATGCTCCCCGAATATCAGGAGCGATTTGCGAAAAACGATGGCTTTATTCCCGGCTTTGGCTATGCGGTGGCCGACGCAACACCGCATCTCTACCATACGCATTACACGTTTGGACGGGCTCGCTTTCGTTCGAAGCATGTTGCTTTTGAGATAGGCAAGGGCAAGCAGTTTTGGGGTGATGGCTATCGCTCGCTGGTACTTGGTGAAAACGCTTCACCCGCGCCCTATTTCAAGATCACTACGAATCTGGGAAAACTGCGCTACCAAAATCTCTGGATGCAATTGCGTGATATTTCGAACGGGCAGCCGTTGGCACAATCGCGCTACAAATACGCAGCGATGCATGCTTTCAGCTATCAAATTACACCACGGCTGAATGCGGCTCTCTACGAGTGGGTCATTTGGCAGAACAGCGATACGCTGAGCAAGCGAGGCCTCGATTTGTATTACCTCAATCCGCTGATTTTTTATCGTCCGGTTGAATACAGCCTGGGATCACCCGACAACGTGATACTGGCGGGTTCACTGCGTTTCAATGTAACGGAGTCATTTCAGCTTTACGGACAGTTTGTTTTGGATGAATTCAATTTGAATTTGTTTCGGAAAAAACAACAATGGTGGGGCAATAAGGTCGCCGGTCAATTTGGTTTGAAATGGAATACGCCTGTGAAGGGCTTACGTTTTTTAACCGAAGTAAACATCGCACGTCCCTTTATTTACACGCACGGCAGTTCCATTCAAGCCTGGACACATATCAATCAGCCCATGGGGCATCCGCTGGGGGCCAACTTCGTGGAGAACTGCAATCGGGTTTATTTCACCCGAAAGTTGTGGGAGGTGAGCGAGCAATTGAACGTGGCTGCATTTGGTCGCGACTACGACGCCGATGGGGATGGTGTTGCCGATAATTTCGGTGGAAACATCACCCGCTCCTATGTGAACCCATTTGGTGGTTCTTTCGGACACGCCATGTTGCAGGGTGAATTGCATCGCGCCCTCTTTCATTCGTTGTTTGTGGGAAGAGCGCTTTCCGAGAATTCGCGCTGGCAGTTGTATCTGCGTCATTGTCTGCGCACCGAGTTCGTGGACGGTACACGAAACACAGAAAACTGGATAATGGTGGGCATTCAAACACGCGGAATGCTGCAGCCGGTTGCTGATTACTGAGTACTAGGTACTTGTTACTGAGTGCTGAGGACTGAGGACTGGGTACTGGGTACCGAGAGGACGCGCCATCATAGATAGTTTTCACTTTCGGTATTCAGTCCCCAGTCCCCAGTATCCAGTATCCAGTATCCAGTCCCCAGTCCCCAGTCCCCAGTCCCCACTCCCCGTTATTCACCTTGCAGTATGAAAATATTGCAACGCGGCGCTTTCATTGTTTTTTGATATGCGGTAATTTCACCGGCAATGATTCCAGCTGACATTGATTTAGAAGAAGAGAAACGTGAAATCCTCCGGCGTTATCGCGCCCTGCTGCGTGTATGCCATCGTTCGAAGTCGCGTACCGACCGCATGCGCATCCGAAAGGCATTCGAGCTTAGCGTCGAAGCGCATAAAGACATGCGTCGGAAAAGTGGTGAGCCCTACATCTACCATCCGATTGCAGTAGCGAAAATCGCAGCTGAAGAAATAGGGCTCGATACAACAAGTATTGTTTGTGCACTGCTGCACGACACCGTCGAGGATACCGAAATAACCCTCGACGATATTCAAAATCTTTTCGGAAAACGCGAGCGAACCATCATTGACGGTCTTACGAAAATTTCGGGCGTAAGCAATTATGAAAATGCCAGCGATCAGGCCGAGAATTTTCGCAAAATGTTACTGACACTGAGCGATGATGTGCGGGTGATTCTGGTAAAGCTTGCCGATCGTTTGCACAACATGCGCACGCTCGACCACATGGCGCGAGAGAAGCAGCTGAAAATTGCAAGTGAAACGCTTTTCATGTATGCACCGCTCGCGCATCGTCTGGGACTGTATAACATCAAAACTGAACTGGAAGATTTATCGCTGAAGTTCAAAGACCCGGAGACGTACGAAGAGATAGTGAGCAAGCTCCAGAAGACGCAGGCGGTGCGCACACGTTTCATCAATGCATTCACCTTGCCTATTCGCAGGTCGCTGGATAAGGCCGGATTGAAGTATGAAATCAAAAGTCGCACGAAGAGTATTTATTCCATCTGGAATAAAATTGTAACGAAAGGTGTTCCTTTTGAAGAGATCTACGATGTATTCGCCATACGCATTATTCTCGATACAGAATCGGAGACCGAGAAGAGCGATTGCTGGCGCGTGTATTCCATCGTGACGGATTTCTATCAGCCAAGTCCCGAACGTTTGCGCGACTGGATCAGTATTCCCAAGAGCAGCGGCTATGAATCGTTGCACACCACCGTGATGTCGCCCACGGGTAAGTGGGTTGAAGTGCAGATACGATCTGTGCGCATGGATGAAATTGCCGAGAAGGGATTTGCAGCGCACTGGAAGTACAAAGATGCAGCGGAAAGTCCGGAGAGCAAGCTGGACCGTTGGCTTAGCCAGGTGCGCGATGTGCTCGAAAATCCGGAAGACAACGCCATCGACTTCATCGACAATTTTAAACTCTCGCTTTTTTCAGAAGAGATCTACGTGTTTACGCCCAACGGCGATTTGAAGACCTTGCCTGTAGGAGCCACAGCCCTCGATTTTGCTTTTCACATCCACTCACAAATCGGGTCGCAGTGTATAGGGGCCAAAGTAAATTATAAGTTAGTTCCGTTAAGCCATCGTTTGCGAAGCGGCGATCAGGTAGAAATTCTTACTTCCAAAAAACAGCACCCGAAAGAAGACTGGCTGAACATAGTGGTCACGGCAAGCGCACGGCATAAGATTCGGGACGCACTGCGCGAAGAGAAAAAATTGATTGCCGAAGAAGGCAAGGAGATGTTGAAGCGAAAATTCAATTCGCTCAAGATTGATTTTCTCAGCAAGAACATCGAGGAGTTTGTGAAGCACTACGAGGCAGTGAATGCTACGAACATGTATGTGCGCATTGCCAAGGGTTCCATCGATCTTACACGCCTCAAGGGATATGCAATTGAAGGTGCACGCATTCGATTTGAAAAAGAAGAAAGTACAGACACTAAAAAATCGCAGAATGCCACCGATGCCGATCGTAAAGTAATCACGACACAAGGCAAGGGCGAGGCGCTGTTGATAGGTGACGAGCAACAAAAGGTCGACTACAAACTTGCTACCTGTTGCAATCCAATACCGGGCGACGAAGTGTTTGGTTTTATCACGGTAAGCGAGGGTATTAAAATTCACAGAAGTAATTGTCCCAATGCGCAGGAGTTGCTCAGTAAATATGCGTATCGCGTAATGAAGGCGCGCTGGCGCAATGCGGAAACGGTTCAATTTGAAGTAGGGCTAAAGTTCTCGGGAATCGATGATGTGGGTATTGTGCAAAACATCACCAACATTATTTCGACCGATATGAACGTGAATATGCGAGCGATTTCGTTCGAGGCCAACCATGGAATCTTCCAGGGAAAAGTGATTGTGCTCGTGCACGACACCAAGCACCTGAGTGTGCTTACTGATAGGCTGAAGGCCATAGAGGGCGTGCTCACGGTGGATCGTATTGAAAGTGAGTTTGAATAGTTAAATGGTGAAATAGTGAGAGGGTGAAATAGTGAAGTAGTAACGCGGTGGGGGCCTGCATCATTTGCACCCTTTCACCCCCTCACCCTCTCACCCTCTCACCCTTTCACTATTTCACCC
>JBJTRD010000065.1:0-5176 GCA_046075945.1 Flavobacteriales bacterium | reverse complement strand
TGCTGCGCTCAAACTCCTTCATCACATCTACCAGCACCTGCACACTCTCGATGGGCAGTGCGTTGTACATGCTCGCACGATAACCGCCAACGGAGCGGTGGCCTGCGATGCCGCTGATGCCTGCGTCTTTCCACATTTTATCGAACTCTGCAGCCATGGTGTCGTCGTTTAGCCGGAAGGTAGGGTTCATCCAAGAACGGGAAGCGGGTTCGCTGTGCCCGTGGAAGAGTGAGTTGCGGTCGAGCTCGTTGTAGAACAAATCTTTCTTGGCCCGGTTGCGATCTTCCATGCCTTTCAAACCTCCGTTGTTCTTTATCCAACGCAAGGTGAGCATACTCGCATACACGGCGAAAACAGGCGGTGTGTTGTACATCGAATCTTTGTCGATATGCGCCTGCAAATCCATGTATGTGGGCAGTTTGCGGCCCGATTGCCCGAGACGATCTTTGTCGATCACATATAAAATAGTTCCGGCAGGGCCCATGTTTTTTTGCGCTCCGGCGTAGATAAGCGCAAATTGATTGGCGTCGAATTGCTTTGAAAAAATATCCGAACTCATGTCACACACCAAAGGCACTTCGCATTTCGGATAGTGTTGGTATTGCGTCCCGTAAATAGTATTGTTCGAGGTGAAGTGGAAATAATCATAATCACCTTTCACATCGAACTCGGGAATGTAACTGTGATTCTTGTCCGATGAATCTGCAATAACATCAACATTACCTACCAGCTTGGCTTCTTTGATAGCTGCCGCGGCCCACACGCCTGTGTTGGCATAGGCTGCCTTGCCACCTTCTTTTAAGAGGTTTAGCGCAATGGTATAAAAGCCAAGGGTTGCTCCGCCTTGCAAAAACAGCACTTCGTAGTTGGGTTTCAAACCGAGAATTTCCTTTACCAGCGCACGCGCCTCCTCCATTACTGCTTCGAAATTTTTCGATCGATGTGAAATTTCGATGAGCGACAGACCCATATGATCGAACTCTAAAATGGCCTCTGCACTTTGCGTGATTACTTCTTGCGGAAGAATGCATGGACCCGCGCTAAAGTTGTGGACTTTCTTCATGTTGAAACGTGCTTGAATTTTTCGAGCACAAAATTACACATGAATGACCTATCTGTTGGCCTCAATGATTTCAACCGCCTTCGTCTTGTTGCGGTCGAGAAAGAACTCGTCGAGCACGCCGCGAATATTCTCTGTGTCGTAGATGTGATCCTTCGATGCAATAAGCAACGCGAGTTTGCTGTCTTCCTGTGATAGCTTGCTCATCATGTATTGAAGCTGGTCTACTCGCACACAACTTGTTCCAATGAAGGTTATCATGGTGCTGAGTTTCTTGGCCTCAAAATGTTGTTCATCTGCAAGGGAGTGCATCTGGCGGTAGGTGGCATCGTCGACCAAAGGTGAGCAACCGTTGTGCTGTGGTTCGGCCTGTGCGCTATCGGCTTCCGTAGCAGCTATCGTATTCGATAGGTCGTTGGGTGAAACGTTTACAACAATCTCGCTGGTAAGCACGAATTTCAATGCTCCTTTGCTTCGTTCAATCGAATACGATACGCCTGCATCTTTTTTGACGGTCAACGTTTGTGCGAAGCTCAGTTCCGGACGAGATGGAAAATCGGCTTTGAAATTTAGTTTTCCGGCTGCCCCATTATTGAAGGTCATAGCGAGAACGGGCAGTTGGTTTACCTGTTGATCATTTACAGAGAACAGAAAGGGCAAGGAATCGGGAGCCTCGATTGTGATGCGGCATTGCGCACACAGTCGTGTATGGGAAAAAATAACAAGTATGGCAAGTGCGATATTTCTGCAGATTGTCATGCCGTGGTTTTTACTTTAGTCGTGTAAGAAGGTTACGAAGAATGCGCTTTTCTTTCAATCGGGCAGGAAGATAATGGAGTGGGTTCGTTTGGCGGTCGCCCAATATGTTGGGAAAAAGATAGATAGTTCCAATAGCGATTATCGGGAGAGCAATAAAAGCAGCCATTAAAACTGCATAGCTCGGCAAAAGCATCCATGCGGTAAGGATATGTACGCTCCAGGAGGAAATGAAACAAACGAGCCCAAGCAATATTCCAGGTGCCCAAGCTTTGAGCAATTGGCCCCAACTCAACCGGATAAGCCGTGTGCTCATAAACATGTTCATGATGTAGTGTACGATGGTTGCAATTACAATTCCCCAGGCCGCGCCCGTCATGCCATAACGTGTTCCGACCCAGATACCACAAGCAATACAGATTACATAGATTGCTTTGAACAATGAGCCTTGATATACGGCATCCTTTGCGCGGAGCAGAGAATCGCCAAGTTTGCTGAGCGACCGAAAGAGAACAGCCAAAAACAGTACTTTGAGGATTGTTGCCGTTTCCAGGTAGTCGTTTCCCAGCCACAGCGTGATAAGTTCGTCGGAAAAGAAGAATACAAAAACGCTTGATGGAATAAGAATAGTGGCCAGCAGTGAGGTTGCGAGAGTCATTGTTTTTTGCAATCGCTCGGTGTCTTCCTGCATTCTCGACATACCGCTGAAAAGCACACTGTCGCTTAGTTTACCCATGATGGTGATGGGCTGTGTCATGGCATAACTCGCGCGTTCGTAGTATGAGGCCATGTTGCGCTGCAGTGCACTCAGCTCGGGCATGTCTCCGCGCAAAGCTCTTGGAACCAGTAACACATCCAGTTTAGTTGCCAGGTAATTGAGCGCGTTGAACAGCGTGCTGCCTGCACCATACCGAATGAGTTCGCGGGTGTATTTCCATTCCCATCGGGCCGTTATTCGAACAGGTTCGTAATACCAAAGAGCAAGGGTCATCAAAGCATTTTGTGCGAAAAGGGCCCACACGTAAGCCCACACATCCCATCCCAGATAAGCCAGTGTAAGTCCAACAATCAAATTACCCCCAACAATGGAAACCATACTGGCCTTGAACATGGTTTTGAAGCGCATATTTTTCATCATCATGCTCCGAGGTACCACCGCTACGGCCGATATAATGAAGCTGATGCATACAACTTGAGTAATGGACTTCAACTCCGGCAATTCATAGAAAGACGCAATGACTCCTGCCAACAGAAGAAACAATAGCGTAAAGCTCAATCCCAGAATGACAGCGGTATAGAAGGCTCCGTTGATGTGTTGCTGATGCACTTCTTTGCGTTGAATGAGTGCGGGCCCTACGCCTACCTGCGAAAAGATTTCCGCAAAACCCATAATGCCAAGCACTATACCCATTAGCATGAAAGAGTCTTTGACGACCAGCCGCGCCAGCAGACCGGTATAAGCCAGCTGAATCACCACCTGCAACACAACCGTGAGGGTGTTCCAGCTGAAACCGGTGGCCATTTGTTCTTTCGTGCTCAAGGGGCTTATTTAATAAGAGAAGGTTGAACGTTGCTGCTAAGAAAGACAGTACCTTTCTTGATTCAGCAACGTTCAACCTTCAACTTTCAACCGAGCGCGGTTTATCTCGCGATACCCACAGCTCGTTTTTCTCGGATAACCGTTACGCGGACTTGACCGGGATAGGTCATTTCCGTTTCAATTTTACTTGCAAGGCTGATGGCCAATGCATCGGCTTGGTCGTCTGAAACGCGGTCGGCTTCTACCATTACGCGCAACTCTCGGCCGGCTTGAATAGCAAATGCTTTTGATACGCCGTTGTTTTCGAGAGCCATGTTTTCCAGATCGCGCAGACGCTGGATGTAGGCCTCAACTACTTCGCGACGAGCACCGGGGCGCGCACCGCTTATAGCATCGCACACCTGAATGATGGGCGATAAGAGTGTTGTCATTTCAATTTCGTCGTGGTGAGCACCAATGGCGTTGCACACATCGGGCTTCTCGCCAAATTTCTCGGCGAGTTTCATACCCAAAATTGCGTGTGGCAATTCGCTTTCATCGTCGGGCACTTTGCCAATGTCGTGCAGCAGACCGGCGCGCTTGGCGGCTTTCGGATTGAGTCCTAGTTCGCTTGCCATGGTTGCACACAGATTGGCTACTTCACGAGAGTGCTGCAGCAGGTTTTGGCCATAGGATGAGCGGTACTTCATGCGACCTACCATGCGAATGAGTTCGCTGTGCAAACCATGTATGCCGAGTTCGATAGTAGTGCGCTTTCCAATTTCAACGATTTCATCGTTGATGTTTTTGGTCACTTTCGCTACTACTTCTTCAATACGCGCCGGGTGAATGCGGCCATCTGTTACCAGCTGGTGTAGCGACAATCGGGCAATCTCACGACGCACCGGATCGAAGCACGACAATACGATGGCTTCCGGCGTATCGTCCACGATAATTTCCACACCGGTTGCTGCTTCCAGCGCGCGTATGTTGCGGCCTTCGCGACCGATGATACGTCCTTTGATTTCGTCGTTCTCGATGTTGAATACCGATACACTATTTTCAACCGCGTGTTCAACGGCGGTGCGCTGAATGGTCTGTATGACGATTTTCTTGGCTTCTTGGTTTGCTTTGAGTTTTGCCTCATCGACGATGCCCTGGATTTGCGCTGCTGCCGAGTTGCGAGCATCCTCTTTCAGCTGCTCCATCAGTCGCTTCTTGGCCTCATCGGCCGTCATCTTGGCGGTTTCCTGCAACACAGCAACCACCTTTTGATTACTCTTTTCCAACTCCGATTGCTTTCGCTGCGTTGTTTCGAGTTGTTTGTTGAGATTTTCTTTTTGCGATTCGAGTTCTTTCTCTTTACGCTTGTTCTGCTCAACCTGCTGAGAAAGCTCACGCTCGCGCGATTTCACTTTGTCTTCACCTTGCTGCAGCCTCTTGTTGCGTTCACGAACTTCATTTTCGTGCTGATTCTTCATTTCCAAAAACTTCTCTTTGGCCTGAAGAATTTTCTTCTCCTTAATTGTTTCTCCTTCTTTTGTTGCTTCCGCCAGAATACCTTCTTTTTTGTTCTTCAAAATATTATTGAAGACCACCCAGGTAAATCCGCCGCCAACGGCGACTCCGGCAAGGGAAGCAATGAGTACATACATGATTTCTCCCATAGCTTGAATATATAAATTGTTTTACCGAAGGCACTTTACCCTCGGTTTTGACACAGGAAATGGCGGGAAATCGAGGAAAATCAGGCCAGATATTGGTCCAATTGACTTTCCAATGAAAGAAGAGCAGGAGAAAGGTCGGTGGGTACTTCCACACGTTCTACAACTTTTTCAACC
>JBJTRD010000064.1:0-3245 GCA_046075945.1 Flavobacteriales bacterium | reverse complement strand
AGAATATCCTTTACTGCAAATGACGTTTACACTGAATTATACACATCGAGGTATCTGATTGAGTTGGGGGCTGATGGTGTACTTACCAGAGTATTTCACTATAATTTGAGTGCTGTATTCAATGAAAAAAGTCAGATAAGCCGGCCCACCGGTATTTCAGCATCCTTCGGATTCCGCATCCCAATTCATCGTATCGCGTTGGGTGTTGATACGCGATACCTATCAATCTTCAACGAGTATTCAGCGGTTAATTTTTCCGCTTATTTCCTTGGCAATTTGCACTTCAACCGAAAGTTCTCAAATGCAGATAAGCGACAAGTAAGAGCGAAACTGAAGGACTATTAAACTCCGGTCATTCGCAGTCGGCCAAACACGCCCAAGGGTAGTTTCACTCCTGTTCTTGCCTCCAGATACAATTCACCAATTCCAAGAGCTTTGCCCGCGTGCTCTTTAAGCAAGTTCTCAATGACCAAGGCTGAAAGGCCAAGACTGTAGGCGTTCAAGATTAAAAAGTGTTCCTTAGGATCGAGTATTTGAAGAACGCCACGCATCATCTCTGCGATGTTTTCTTCGAGCTTCCACTTCTCCCCTTTCGGGCCGTGACCAAATGCCGGCGGATCGAGTATGATGCCATGATAGGTATTCTCGCGGCGCACTTCGCGCTGCACAAATTTCAATGCATCTTCAACCATCCAGCGAATGTCGTTGAGACCGCTCAATTGCATGTTTTCATTGCTCCAGGTCACCACTTGTTTTATGCTGTCGACATGTGTAACCTCTGCGCCTGCAGCAGCGGCGGCTAGGGATGCCCCACCGGTATACGCAAATAAATTAAGTACACGCGGTTTTGGTGTTTTCATGGAGCCAATGCTTTCCACGATATAATCCCAGTTGGATGCTTGCTCCGGAAAAATGCCCACATGTTTGAATGCTGTGAGTCCGAGTCGAAACACAATGTCCTCATTGTTCACTAGGGTGTACTTCATACGCCACTGATCGGGCATTTTCTTCAGTTTTTGCCATTCACCGCTGTTGCTGGTTTTCTGAACAAAACGCACGTGCGCCTTGCTTTTCCATTCACCATCGGTCAATAGTTTAGGCCAAACAGCTTGTGGTTCAGGACGAATGGTGATGAACTCGCCAAAGCGTTCCAGTTTTTCAAAGTCGCCGCAGTCAAGCAATTCATAATCTTTCCAGCGGGTGGGTGTGTCGAGTTGTATCGAAGACAGCATGCGGCAAAGGTAATGGCTTCATGCTATCTTCGCCCTGTTATGCGAATCGCCTTAGTTGGTAACGGAAATTTGGCCTGGCACCTGAGCCGGGCAATGCGCAGTGCAGGGCTGCGTATCGATGCACAGTTTTCCCGGCATAACCAAGAATCACAAGGCTGGGAGCTCCACTCTATCTGGGACACTATGCCTGCAGATTTAGATGTGTATTTTCTGGCCGTTCCCGATGCTGCTATTGCGGAAGTTTGCTCGCAAATCAGCGAGCGGGCCACTGTAATTCATTTTGCCGGCGGTAGTGACCTTCAAGCCATTTCGCAGCAACATCGCGCAGTATGCTGGCCTTGTCAGACACTTACGCGCGGAACGGATATCAACTATGCATCTATTCCGGTTTTGTTTGAATGCGCAGACGAACACACAGAACATATTGTCGAACAAACGTTGATGAAAGCCTGGGGCACCTGGACGAAGGCCGATGGCAGCCAACGGTTGATGGCGCATACGGCGGCCGTTTTTTCGAACAACTTCACCAACCATCTACAACACATCGCGCATCAGTTGTTGCATGAGGCAGGACTTCCAACCCATTTGTTGCACCCGATGGTAAAGGCACACATGCAATTGCTCGACAGCCATGAACCGAATCAGGTGCAAACCGGCCCCGCGAAACGTAACGACCTCACAACACTACAAAGACACATAGACGCTCTGCAACATCATCCCGACTGGAAAAAGTTGTATGAAGCCATCAGCGAAGATATCATAACCACTTACCACCCAAAGAGCGAAGGACAAGGGGCGAAGGACGAAGGATGAGAATCCGGCTCTCCTCAACTTTCAACCGTCAACTCAAATGAACTACAAAGCCAAACTCAAATCGATCAACACCTTTTGCTTCGACGTCGACGGAGTGTTCACGAACAACATCGTATGGTTGATGCCCGATGGAGAGCAAGTGCGCACGGCCAATGTGCGCGATGGCTACGCTGTTCAGCTGGCCGTTAAAAAGGGGCTTCGAATTGCTATTATCAGCGGAGGAAAAAGTGAAGCAGTTCGCAAACGATTCGAAGGTTTGGGCGTTACGGAAATCTATCTCGGCTCATCACACAAGATCGAAGTGTTCAAGCGTTTTCTGGAAAAGCACTCGATACTGCCGGAAGACGTGTGTTATATCGGTGACGACATTCCCGATTACGCCGTAATGAGTCATTGCGGTTTGGCTGTTTGTCCCGCCGATGCTTCGTCTGAGATTAAGAGCATCGCTCATTACATCTCTCCCAAGAAAGGCGGAGAAGGCTGTGTGCGCGATGTCCTTGAGCAAGCGTTGAAGTTAAAAAGTATGTGGATGGATGAAGAGAGCATGGTGTGGTAACCTACCATTAAGAAAATAATTTTACCGAAAGTTCGTAGTACAACAAAGACGCTGCATTATGCGATTCATCGTTCTCGCCTTCTTCTGTATGAGCATTCGCTCGTTTGCTTTTTCGGTTGAACAAACCGAAGAAAAAATCCTCTACCTACACAATCAGCTGGCTGCTTCTATCGACGATGCCATCAGCGATTCCATTTGCGCTTCAATGAGACAAACCTGGATAACCTCGTTTGAACACGCTGAAGTATTTGACTATCCTTTTAAGCGCTTGAAATTTTGTACACTTATTTCTAAAGATCATCACATCCGTTTGTTGAACTGGAATCTCCCCTACCGCGACGGCACATACAAGTATTTCTGCTTCTTGCTCGTATGGAATGATGAAAACAAGCATTTCACCTGGCATGAGCTTCAGGACACGATGCATGAACCCGAGAAATTGGAAACCCGCTTCTTAAACCCGGAGAAATGGCTGGGGGCCTTGTATTTCGATATAATTCCCATGACCAAGAAAGGTAAGAGCACCACGTATACGTTGCTTGGATGGGATGGTAAAGACAACCTTACTACTCGAAAAATTATAGACGCGCTTACAATCAACGGCGATAAGATTCGGTTGGGTGCAAATCTGTTCGACTACGAGG
>JBJTRD010000063.1:0-5168 GCA_046075945.1 Flavobacteriales bacterium | reverse complement strand
ATCATCATGGAAGATATTGCGCCACCGCTGGCAGAAATTGTATCGAGTAATGGAACAATACTCTGTGCAAATTCCTCCCTGACGCTTTCTGCCGGCCCCGGCGAAATGTATTTATGGAGCACCAATGCGACCGGTCAAAGTATTGAAATCAACGCTCCCGGCACATACAACGTTCTGGTAACAGGAGCCAATGGTTGCACATCCACTTCGAATGAAATTGAAATCGTAAATGGATTAGCAAGTCAGGCAGAAATAACAGCGAATGGTTCTACTACTTTTTGTGAAGGTGGTAATGTAACATTGATTTCAAACTTTGCGAGTGGCTATCTCTGGAGCACAGGTGAAACCACACAGAGTATTGTAGTCAGTGAATCGGGCACCTATTCAGTAAATGCATTTAATTACGGTGATCAGTGCCCGGGTATCGGTGATAAAATTGTTGTTGAGGTGGCGCCGTTTTTCATATTTTACCTAGATTCAGATTTAGATGGGTTTGGTGATGCCGCTGCACCTATTGAGGGCTGTGAACTATCTGAAGGTCTTTCTGCTAATTCTGCGGATTGCGATGATATGAATCCTGCGGTTAACCCCGACGCAGAGGAGCTTTGCGATGGTATCGATAATAATTGTAATCTGCTTGCAGATGAATCCTGTCCGGAACTCATCTATGGATGCACAAACGATCTGGCGTGCAATTTCGATCTCGAAGCAACTACGGATGACGGATCGTGCACCTTCCCCGGTTGTACGGATGAAAATGCATGTAATTATGATCCTGCGGCAGGCTGCGAGGATGGATCATGCCTGCAGCCGGGTTGCACCGATGCTGTTGCATGTAACTTCGATTCAGAGGCCGGCTGCGATGATGGAAGTTGTTTGTATCTGTTGGATGCGATCACAGGGCCGCAAATCACATTTACGGAAGGGTTGAACAGCTATGCCTATTCATGTGAGGAAGGTTGTGAATATACCTGGACTATTTCTTATCTGAACGATACAGATACGCTGGCGGGTAATATTGTGACTCCAAACGATGGTTGTGAAATACAAATTGAATGGGGTGCATATCCCGGAAATGCTACCATTCAACTGGAGATAAACTGTTCAAACGGATGCTCAGAAAGCTTTAATTATCCGATAGAAATAAACACCTATCTGGCTGAACAATTAAATCAATCCATTGCATTGTTTCCAAATCCGACGCTGGGCCAAACAACCTTAGTTGTTCCCACCTCAATGATTGGAAACAGGTTGCACGCTTACAGCAGTATTGGTTCGCTTGTATACTCGAACACCATTGCAAGTCGATCACAGATTATTGACGCATCTCTGTGGGCTGCGGGTGTTTACTCGCTGGTATTGTCGTCCGATACAAGTGAGTTGGTTTGCATTCGATTAATTGTTGAATAGTTGAATGAACTACGATCCCTGTGCATGCAGAGCCCTATTTGTAGCTAATTGAAAAAAATTGGATGTTTTTGTGTGTAGGAACGCTATCTTTGAATCCACTACGATTTAGCCATCAAGTTTTATTAATAAACCAATTTTATCATGAAAAGAATTTATTCTTTGTTGCTTTTCTTTGTGCTTTCCGGAGTCGGAAACGTCTGGTCTCAGCACTCGAATGTGCTTTCGGAGTCGTCATTCGTAGTTGCCACCGATTTTGCCGTAACGCGCCCAATTCGCGAAATTTTCGCAGAAAATCCGGTTCGTGAGGAGCTTATCATCAAGCCAAAAACTTCCGGCGACAGAAAGATTCGCAAGCCGCAGTTTTTTGAGTTTAGTGCTGAAAAGGATGGTGAAGCATATGGCAACGATCCGTCCTCTATGCAATCGCGCATGGGGGTTGTCAAGGGCTCGCAAACACGCGCAAATTGGGCCGGTCAGACGGCAAGTGGTTTCCGACCTTATGACCCATCGGGTGCCGTCGGTCCAAACCATTACGTTCAAATGATCAACTCAACAACCTTCAAGGTTTATAATAAATCGACCGGTGTTGTCACCCTCACAGGGATTCTGGGGAACCTCTGGAGCCCGGCTACTGCCAATGCGGGAGACCCCATTGTGATGTACGATAAGGCAGCCGATCGCTGGTTCTTGGCTCAATTTGGCTCTGGAAATAATAACATCTACATCGCAATTTCAACTTCTCCAGACCCTGCCGGTAGTTATTACACCTACACATTTACGTCACCTCAGTTTCCTGATTACCTGAAGTTTGGGGTATGGCACGACGGGTATTACATGACCTCGAATCAATCGCAGCAAAAAGTATTTGCCTTCGAACGTACCGCCATGCTTGCGGGTACACCGGGCGCACGTTCAGTCATCGTAAACTTCTCGCCTCCAACAGGTGGTGGATTCTTTTGTCCGGTTCCGGGTTGTGCTGCAGATGGTGCGCTTCCTCCTGCCGGCACACCGTGTCCAATTTTTTCTTATAGCGACAACGCATGGGGAGGAACCAACATAGATGCAGTTAAAATCTACAATATGACTGTGAATTGGACGCCGACCACACCCACGGCCTCTATCACTGCTACTCCCGATGTTGCCGCAGCAGCTTTCGATGCTTCATACAACGCCAGTTGGAATGACTGCGTACAGCCGGGCACTACCCAAAAACTTGATGGTATTGGAGGAGTTATCATGTATCGCGCACAATGGAAAACATGGCCTAACCACAATTCTGTGGTTCTTAACTGGGCAGTAAACATCAGCGCTTCACAACGAAGTATCAAATGGTGCGAATTGCGTCAGAACAAAACAACGGGCGCCTGGAGTATGTACCAGGAGGGAATTTACACCCCCGATACAGATACTCGTTGGATGGGGGCGATTGCTATGGACAACAATGGCTCGATTGGTTTGAGCTATATGAAATCAAACGCAACTTCTACTTTTCCTGGATTGTATTACACGGGCCGACGAGAGTGTGACCCACTCGGCACACTGCCCATTACGGAGGTAATGGTAGTGGCCGGTACCGGTTACCAAACGGGTACAAACCGTAATGGAGATTACGCTCACACATGTCTTGATCCTGATGGTTTCACCTTCTGGAGCACCAGCGAATACATGGGTGGGACGAGTGGGTCGAGCGCAGCCAGAACGCGTATTTTCTCATATACCATTAACGGTTGCACTACCGATGCCTCCGTTTATATCAACGTTACTTCAGGGTCAAATCCAACGTGTGCAGGAGCCTCTATGACCTTTACTGCAACGCCTTATAATGGCGGAACTGCACCAAGCTACCAATGGAAGGTGAATGGCAATAATGTTGGAACCAATAGTTCAACATATTCAACCTCTTCACTCACTGCCGGACAAGTAGTAACCTGCGTAATGACGTCCAACCTTCCGGGTGTTACTGCTAACCCGGCAACTTCGAACTCTATCACTATAACGGTTGCTCCATCTGTAACACCATCGGTTACTATTGCTCAAACTGCCGGAACGAACCCAACGTGCTCCGGTGTTGGTGTAACATTCACGGCAACGCCAACCAATGGTGGAACCACTCCTTCTTATCAATGGCAAGTAAACGGAGTAAATACAGGGACAAATAGCAATACATTCAGCTCTTCAACACTCACCAATGGTGCGGTTGTTCGTTGCGTAATGACATCTACCGCGCAATGCCCAACTGTAACTTCGGTTAATTCGAATGAAATTACCATTGCCATTACTTCCAATGCCAATCCTACGGTTACAATATCTTCAAGCGCCTCCGGCAGTATTTGCGCAGGAACACAGGTAACATTTACTGCATCTGTTTCCGGTGGCTCTAGTCCGACTTATCAGTAGAAGCTTGATGGCGTTAATGTGGGCACGAATAGCAATTCATATAGCAATAGCTCGCTAACCAATGCCCAGGTGGTCACTTGTCAGGTGACTACTGCAGGTAGCTGTCCTACGTTTTACAATTTAGGAACAGGCACAACATTCAATTCATTGACTAGCGGTGCGGGAGCGGCGTATGCTACTTATTATGGTAATGGCAGACAGCAATATATTATTCGATCCAGTGAATTAACAGCATTGGGTTTATCGGCAGGAAGCAATATTGCCTCTATTGGATTTGATGTTGGTTCAGCTACCGGGGACCCGCTGACGTTAAATGGTTTTACAATTAAAATGGGAAACGTCAGTGCTACAGCTTCTACCACTACGTTCCAAACAGGGGCAACCACTGTCTTCGGTCCTGTGAACTATACACCGGCTTTGAATAGCATTAACACCCACAACCTAACAACTCCATTCACATGGAATGGAACGTCTAACATCATCGTAGAGTCCTGTTTTTCGAATCAAGTTGTGGGCAATCAAGCTTACCAGACCCGATACACAGATCCCGGTTTTGTTGCGGTTACATATTATCAGGCAGATGGTACTGCAGGTGCAGGTGCATGCACACAAGCTACCGGTACAACCTCCTCCAACAGACCAAACATGAAGTTTGGCGTGAATGGAGCAGGGGGATCTGCTACTTCCAATAGCATCACTGTTTCTGTGTCGGCAGCAGTTACTCCATCTGTGAGCATTGCACTTACCTCGGGAAGTAACCCCGGCTGTGCACAATCGGGCTGGACGTATACTGCAACACCTACCAACGGCGGAACGACACCCACTTATCAGTGGAAACTAAATGGAAACAACGTTGGAACAGGCGGGTCGACCTACACCAATAATGCATTAGCAAACAATGATGTGGTAAGCTGCGTTATGACATCGAATGCTGCATGTGCTTCTTCTACAACAGCTTCTTCTAACAGCGTAACCATGACGGTAAATGCAGCTGTTACTCCATCTGTGAGCATTGCACTCACTTCAGGAAGTAACCCCGGCTGTGCACAATCGGGTTGGACGTTTACTGCAACACCTACCAATGGCGGATCGGCCCCAACCTATCAATGGAAACTGAATGGCAATAACGTTGGAACGGGTGCAACTACGTACACGAATAATACACTCGCCAATAACGATGTTGTAAGTTGCGCAATGACATCGAACGCTGCCTGTGCAACAGCCACGTCAGCTACCTCTAACAGTATTACCATCGCAGTAAATGCGGGTTCAACATTCTATCAGGACTCAGATGGGGACGGCTATGGCAATGCTGCTGTTACTGTAACCGCATGCACTGCCCCGACGGGTTATGTGAGCAA
>JBJTRD010000062.1:0-2246 GCA_046075945.1 Flavobacteriales bacterium | reverse complement strand
GGAAGCTAGTTCGTTTTCAAAATGCTGATGCACCCGGTATTTATTCGCGAAGGTGAGCAGCATGTAAAGAGATGCATAGCTCACGCCTGCAATAGCCCATCGAATACGCTTCGGATTTTCTCTTCGAAAAAAAAGACACACCATCAGAAGTAGCATGAACGGCAGCGTCCACAAAGGATCAACCACCGTGATGTTGTTGAAGCCAACCAGTGCATTGCTAAAGGGAAGAAGGAGCTGCGTGCCGTAGGTCGTGCAGCAATCGAGCAAAGCATGCGTTATTAGAACGGTAGACCAGAACAAGTACCAGCGACGAAAGGATATGAGGTCTTTCCATTTTGCATGACACCACTTCGCTAGCGGATAGGACAGGAGCAAATGAATAACGATGGCATGCGAATACCCACGGTGTATCTGCAGTTTAGTGATTTCATCGTTAAACAATGGATTTAGCAAGACATCAAGATCAGGAAGAGTGCCGCCAATAGCGCCCAGTAGCTGTGCTTTGTTTCCTAGTTTTCTTCCGAGCAGCACTTCTCCTACTGCAGCTCCCAACACGATTTGGCTCAATGAATCCATGCTGCGAATTAACAACACAAGGTTATTCAGGTTCGCATGTTTGAAATTCTGTTGAAAAATGAAAGCCTAGTTTACGCTATAGAGAGAGAATCAGCTACATTCGAATCAAATCTTAACAACCATGAAGCATGTCATTTTTTCAATGGCTTTAATTGCGACTGTTCTTTTTACCGGATGCAAAGCGACAAGTGAAGAACAAATTGTATCCGATTCACAGGGACTATCGGGCAAATTGGTGCAACGCGATGCACTTGTTCTGGTGCCCGAGGGCCAGCCATTTTCGAAACAAAAGGTAGACGATTATGTGAAGGAACTTTATACCGCAAATGGCGATTTTCGTTGGGAACAGGCCGATTTCAAAATGCTCTGGAGTGCTGTCCAATATGGAGATCAAACAGTGGCAATAGGCTACCAACCTGCGGACTATGTTGGCCTCGAAAACTCGATTTATCAGGTGCGCATACAACAAGGTGCTTGGAAGGAAGTACATGATGCGTTAATTGGTTTTATTCAAAAGGAGTTGAGTCAGCGAGGCCTTGAATCGGATTGGCGTTCTATATTGGTAGAAGATGATCCAATACTTCCCATACTTACTCTGAAGCTTTCCGACAGGCATACGCTCACGGCTTTGCGCAATTTGAAAAATGTTCGTTATATCGAGCCATTGGATTATGCTCACGCGGATTTGCAAGAGGAGAGCCGCTCAACATCCGGTTGCTCCGTGAGTACCTATGCATTGAACGCTGCCGATTACACAACGACAACACCGAATGCAATTCTGCCCTGGAACTTTGGTTTGATGAATATTCCTGCTGCGTGGAATACAGCACAGGGGCAGGGAATTACCATCGGTGTTATTGATGCCGGGTTGAGTTCTGCGCAGTCTTTATTGGGTTCTGATTTCAACAATGGCGATAGCAATGTGAGCCGCTCTATTACGACCGATTATACGTTTGGCAGCAGTGTCTATTCAAGTTGTTCGCATGGCACAGCCATGAGCGGATTGGCAACCGGTGCGCGTAATAATTTGGGTGCTACCACGGGTGTTGCTTACAAAGCGAATTTGCACTTTATCCGCGGGTGTGAAGATGTGGTGCTTGACCGTTCAGTTGAACGCACCGGCTTGAAGAATGCTCTTGTGAAAATGGGAAACAGAGCAGATGTGAAGGTGATTAGCATGTCTATCGGAACTCCGTTTTATAGCAGTGTAATTGAAGACGGAGTAAACTATGCCTGGGGAGCAGGTAAAATGATGATGGCTGCTGCAGGTACTTCATTTAGCTCGACAAGCTGGTGGGGAGTTGTCTATCCGGCAGCATTGAGCAAATGTGTGGCTATTACAGGGGTAAAAGAAAATTTTGGAACGTGTGCATCTTGCCATGATGGCTCCGAGGTAGATTTTACAGTGACTATGGAGCGATCAACCAATAGTTCTCGAAATACGCTTTCATTGAATACATCCGGCTATGCGGCTAAATACATTGGGGGAAGTTCATGTGCCACAGCAATGGCATCGGGCATTGCTGCCATGGTGTGGTCAGTGAATCCAAATTTTACTCGTGATCAGGTATACAATCACCTACTGACTACTTCGCAATATTATCCAAATCCGAACGGAAGTCGCGGTTATGGAAATCTGAATGCAGGCGCCGCTGTGAACGCAGCTCAAG
>JBJTRD010000061.1:0-2189 GCA_046075945.1 Flavobacteriales bacterium | reverse complement strand
TGGCGACATGTTTCGTGGGGAGACGGATTCGAATGTGCAATTAGCGCGGCCGATCGAAATGCGGTTTTTACAACCTCTCAAAGTGGAGCCATAACTGCCTCTTACGATGGCCAGAACTTTAATCAAACCCTGCGACCGAATGCAAAGACAGAGTGGCATAGCTGGATACGGATGCATCCGTCGAATCATCAAACGGTGTATTGTTCTGGCGAGCGGTTGCGCCGCTCAATCGATTTGGGTCAGAACTGGGAGACTATTTTCGATTGCACCAAAATGGATAGTTCACTGCACAATGCGTATCGCTTTTTCATGGCGCCCGAGTTTCCGGGGACCATGTATGTTTATGCGCTGAATAAGGGCTCGATGGTGCAGCCGCAACTGTGGGTGACCCATAATCTGCTTGCGTTGAGTGCGAGCGACATTCAATGGAAGCGTGTATCGCATGTGCCGCTTGAAGGTTGGATTGCTGCATTGGAAATTGATCCGGTAGACAATACTAAATTTTGGTTGCTTTATCAACGCAGAGAGTCTTCAGGAAAGTTGTGGTACTTCGATGGCTTTCGATACACCGATGTTTCAGGCAATTGGGGCGACGCCCTGTGTGAGTCGATGGTGATGCAGCGAGGTGATCACCCCCGCTTATATGTCGGCTCCGATCGGGGTGTTTTTACTTCGGAGCTTCATCAAAATGGTTGGCTAAGAATGGCCGGATTACCGGGCACACAAGTGAAGTCGCTCGCAATAAATTATGCCACGAACTCACTGATTGCGGGCACTTTCGGAAGAGGGCTCTGGCAAGTGAGCCTCATCAAACCGTAAGTTATTTGTTGTAGAAAAGCCAGACGTCAAGCGCGTCCGATAAAGGAATCTGCAAGAGTTCGCTGGTCAGTGTTGAGTTGAAAAGATGAACTCCATCTGGCTCAACCGTCCAGATGTTTTGATTTAAATCGTCGAATACAACTTTCGAAGGATGGCTATTTCCATTTACAGTGTAATTCGAAAAATTGTTGACGTAGTGTACAAGTCCGCTTGATTGAATGGCATAGAAGTCATTTCCGATTCCTTTGAATAGTCCGCTTATGGGCGAATTCTCGTAGAAGCTGAAATTCTCATTGAGCGATGACGTATTCAAATTTAAATAGGCGAAATACCCTTCACCGCCTGAATTTCCGCCCAGTATAAACAGTTGGCCATCGCTTCCTAAAGAGACGGCGCCCGTGATTTCCCAGCCTGCCGTGAGATTCATTAAAGGTGTGCCGTTGTCTTTTCGGTACACCTGAATGTAGGATGTACTGTTGTCGGATGCATGGGTTATTGCAACAACATGATTAGTAGAAACGGTGATTACATCAATGGGACGGCTCATACTAAACCATGAAAAGGACCGGCTGCCCATCAAATCGCTTATGTAGATGTTGCCGTTTATGTCGCCTCAGTAAAAAGTGTTCGATTGAGTATCGTACTGAAATGCGCTCAACGTGGCAGCCCCGGAAGGGAGCTGCACTGGCAGCGGCAACAGGTCGGGGTATGAAAAGCCAACGATATCTGCCGGGTTTTCGCTCGACATAACCAGCATCTTGGAACGCGCATCAAATCCGCCGAATCGATAAGTTGGATTGAAATTCAACCACGGTTGAAGCGTGCTTCCCTGCAAATTATCAATGTGTGTGCTCCCATTTTCCAAACGAACAATACCAACTCTGTCAAGCGTTCTGGGCGCAGCAATCAATTGTATTTCCCGAAAGGCGATGCTTTCATTTTCTCCATCATCCGCGGTAATCTTTATGTAGTAGGTTCCCGACTCCAGGTAGAGGTCGTCGTGAACTACCGGCAATTGAATGGAGGTTTGTTGTGTATTGGGATACATCGTTTGCGACTGTAGGTAGCGCTGATTAGAGGCTGAGGTGATTTCAAGCAGCACCTTTTTGAGTATTCTATCGTCAGCGACATCAGCCTTTACTGCAAAGGTTTCCAGGTAGTAAAAAGTGGAATTGGCTGAGGGCTCCAGAAAACGAATAACCGGTGGATTCGTGTCGCTTTTTTCTTTATGGCAGCCGCCGAACAGCAGAGCAACGGATATCGCCCAAAGCAGTATACTTCGGTTCGATAGTAAAAAATGTTGACCACGTGGATACATGGTTGAAAACTACTTCGAAATTGCGCTCAAACAGGGTGTTTTTTACCGAAAT
>JBJTRD010000060.1:0-13586 GCA_046075945.1 Flavobacteriales bacterium | reverse complement strand
CGAGCCCGAGGCCTGCGATGGTGGCCATGCCTCGCAGGAGGCGCTGGGCGTGACCCAATCAATACCCCCGAAATTTGATTCCAACCACCACACTCGATTAAACTACATAAAGCAATCTTGTACTATTCAGAAAAATTTCATTACAGCATCAAAACCCCATATGCTGCTTTGAAGAAGACAACAATCAAGACTTTCTCTACCTAGGCTTCGAAGTGAGCGCCAACGATGACCTTGTGGGGGCAGCTGTCTATTCAAATGAAGGATTGCAGCGCGAAGGAAAAGGAATACTTCAGACGGGGTGACGGATGAGGTTAATGGGGTAATTCCCCTCGCACCTCGCACCTCGCACTTGGCACTTCCGTTTGAATTTCCTCCAGATCCATCATATCCTCCCACTCCTCCCCTATGGTGTGCGATGCGTGGTATTCAGGTTGCCTCCGGAAGTACTTTCGAACTGCCTCCAGATCGGGAGGCGATTTGGATACCAGCCAAAACCGCTCCTGCCATTCGAATGGGGGTTGCGTAGAATTGCGTTCTACAAAATCCAGAAGCCAGTAACGAAGAGTTTTAAGCGCCTCGAAAACATCGCGATGCGCCGGTATTCTGAGCAATACATGCAGGTGGTCCGATTGGACACAAACATCCTCGCAGTGAATTCCTTTATATGCAAACACCGACTTTACAAACGACTTCACATCGCCCGAGAGTGAGTCGTCGAAAGGCTTTCGGCCATTCGCCACGAAAAGTGCTGCATGCATAAAAATGGTTACCATGATTTTTATTTCGAAGTAAAAATCCTGAAACCGAAAAAATGATAGACCGAAATACTATTCTCCCTTGGAATAAATTTCACGATTCGCCCTATTTACAGGGGCATACAAGCGCATAACAATTAGCGCTGGCTCCATCGCTCAACTACGAGCGTCATTGCAACTACCAGCAACGTGAATGCTATCATAACAATCCAAAGGGGCGTATAACCAAAATCATTCATCATATTGGTCGCCAGCAGCGGTGTAAAAATGTGCGATGCCGACCACGCCATCACATACAAAGACGCATACTGCCCCCTGTTTGTTTTTCCGGAACGATTGTTCATGAACGAATTGGTAAATGGATGACCAGCATTTCTGAAAAAGAGACCAGCACAATGATGAACAGAAACGCAAGGAAACCGTGGAGAAATAGAATGAGCACATAACTGATCGTTAGCAAGAGCGAACCCCAAATAATCCAGCTAAATAAACTTCTCTTCTTTTCAATCTTGTATATCAATACCAGTTCAAAGACAGCTACAAGCAATCCGTTGAGTGCCAAAATGGCCCCTATTTCCCTTTCGCTGAAACCCTCAACTTCTTTATAGTAAATGGACATCGTGCTGAAGAGCTGAAAGAAGGCCATAGCATATATGGTGACCATGGGCAGGAAAAGCAGATAGGCTTTGTCGTGCCACGGCGAACGCTCTTCCGATGGTGAATCAACCTTTGCCTGATTGTTTTCCGAAGAAGCATTCGGTACATCGCCGCGTAAATAGAGGTAAACAAAACCGGCAGCCATCAAACAGGTAGCTCCATCCGCCCAGAATAACCATTGATAATGGATGGCAGCAAGAAAACCTCCAATAGCAGGCCCAATGGAGAATCCAAGATTAATGGCAAGCCTGTACAATGAAACGGAGCGCGTATAATTTTCCGGAGTGCTGTAATGTGAGATAGCAACCATACCTGCCGGTCGGAACCCATCGCCACAAGCGCTCAACAAGAAAAGTACTGCGCACAAGGGAATGAAAGAGCTCGTTTGCGCGGCAAGGATGAATAAAATACAGCCTCCCAGCAAACTGCCCACCATCACGGGCCTATGCCCAATTCTGTCGGTAAGCCTGCCTCCTACATATACCCCCACTAAAGCCCCAATGCCATAGCAGGCCATTGCGGTTCCCACTTCCGAAAAACTCAACTGAAGTTCGTCTTTGAGGTAGACGGCCATGAAGAAAATAACCATGGAACCGCTTCGGTTGATGAATTGCGCAAGCGACAGCAACCAAATAGAGCGGCTCAAACCACCAAAAGCTCCCTTGAAATTTCGCACAACCGCCTGAATCATCGGGCGAAAATAAGACTATGACATGCCTGTTACTCGACAATGCGGGTTTTCAATAAAACCGCGGCCTTGCGCTTATCGCTCTCTTCAAGCGATGACATTAAATCGTCGCGCTCCAGAAAATCGCGGTTGCGTTCTTCCACATCAATAATTGATGGCTCATGAACGCTGATGACCGTTTCACTCCTTCCGTTGCTTTCAATTTCAAACAACCCATTGCACAGGAAGTGAACACTAATCAATTCACATTGATTCTCGTTTAAAAAGCGCAGCAAATCTTCCTTTTGGACAATACCGGCTGACGTTGTTTCGTGGAAGACACCATCGCAGCTCCAGTAAACCGATAATTCATGAATTTGTCTAATCTCCGTGATATTCAAAAAATCGACGAAGGGTATGTCAATATTTAGGAAGCTCTTTACCAAGGTATGCCGGTCGTGCGGTTGTTTGTTGAATGTAGTAGCAACTAAACACCGCTATTTCCGTGAATCGCTTCAAATATAAACGAATATCGTTACACACCGTCGAAAACTGAAATTATATAACATTGTTCTCCTATAGGATTTTTTGGATTGCCTGATTCCATTGAATCAACCCATTTTTGAAATTCAAAACAAAAGATGATTAATTACTACCTCATACCGGGTATGGGCGCCGATAACCGGCTGTTTAGGCATTTCCATTTACCCAATGGAAAGGTTCACCACCTGGACTGGATACCGCATAAGGGCAGCCGCAGCCTTGCAGAATATGCACAGCTTATGGCCGAGCGCATCACAACGGAGAATAATGTTGTTGTTGGCTCATCGATGGGCGGCATGGTAACGGTGGAAATCAGCAAGATTATTCGTCCGCTGGGCGCGGCTCTCGTCTCAGCTCCCAGTGGCCGGCATGAATTTCCTGCCATCCTTAAAAATCTGAGCGCACTCAAACTTCACAAGGCGCTTACACCCCGGCAAGTGATGCGGATATCCAAACTAGCCGACTTATTTATGGGCTTTAAAACGGAAGACCAGCGAGCCATGTTTTACGATATGCTGCGCGGCAATGGGCCCGAATTTCTCCACTTTTCGGTGGGCGCAGTGCTCGACTGGAAAAACACCACCCCACCCGATATTCCCTTCATTCAAATAATCGGAACACAGGATAAGTTGTTCAAACAAGAAAAAATACCGGGTGCAATCATGCTGGAGGGCAGCGGCCATTTTACTGCGTTCGAAAAAGGAAAGGAAGTTTCAGCAATTATTGCTCAATGGGCTGAACAATTGACGTCCGTAAAGTGATTACACATCCGGCTAGAATCCTATTTTTGAACCTGTATGAAAGAATTTCTCTTATTGATTTTGATATGGATAATGTCAACCGATATCGGTTGGTCGCAGCGCATCGACCTCAACAGCAAGCATGCGCCCGCAAACAGATCCGCAATTGCTGTCGAAAAAATTGCCGATGATAGTCTGTCAACTTCTTTTCTTATCTGGATTGAAGAAGGCGTGAAGCGTCACTTTCATGTTTCTCACACCGAACATGTGACCATTTTGGAGGGAACCGGTGAAATGGAACTGAACGATTCGCTTTTCATCGTCAAACCGGGCGACTTTCTTTTAATACCACGCGGAACTCCTCATTCAGTGACAGCCCTTACTCCCATGAAAGTCTTGTCCATTCAAACCCCGCGCTGGACAACCGAAGACCGGGTCTTTTTACCCGTTATGCGTCGTAATTAGAGCGGGTTTTAGAGCTTCTGACTTGTACCCTTCATCGAACCTTCTTCGATGCAATTTGTTAATACAGCGTGATTACTATTATTAAAGGAACGAACCGCAAGGAAAGCACTACGTCGCGCGTGGCGATGCTCTTAAAAGAGATGATTGAAAAAAGAGGCGCGAATGTTTGCCTTCTTGACCTAGCTGAATTACCCCTCAACTTTTTTCAGCCAAGCATGTATGATGTGCGAACTCCCGAATTTCAGGAGTTCATCAACGGCCCTATCGTTCAAACTCAACGCTTTGTATTCGCAATACCCGAATACAACGGTTCCTACCCCGGTGCGCTCAAGCTGTTTATCGACGCACTTCCTGTGGAAACGCTGCGGGGAAAGCACGCCACACTAGTAGGCTTATCGGATGGACACGCCGGTAATATTCGTGGCCAGGAACACCTCACCGGTGTTTTGCATCATTTGAAGATGCACGTACATTACCACAAGCCGAAACTTTCAGGTATCACCAAAGCATTCGACGCTGAGGGAAAGCTCATCCAAGAAGACTATCGAAAATTACTCGAAGAGCACGCGGAGATAGTGGCGAATGGCGAGTGACGAATGACTAATGGCGAGGTGCGAGGTGCGAGGTAATAAAGAGGCAGTAAGTTATCACTTAGAAATATTTTGTTTAAAAGGCCCACGTTGAATTTTCAACGCGGGCCATTTCACTCGCCATTCGTCATTTGTCATTCGCCACTCCTCATTCGTAATTATCCCAAAAACGGATACCTATAATCTACCGGTGGAACAAACGTCTCTTTGATGGTGCGCGGTGAAACCCAGCGCAACAAATTCAAATAACTTCCTGCCTTATCGTTGGTTCCACTGGCGCGCGCACCACCGAAGGGTTGTTGACCTACTACTGCGCCGGTTGGCTTATCATTGATGTACAGATTACCACAAGCTCCCTCCAGCACACATGTGGCCTGATCTATCGCATATCGATCGTGAGAAAGTATAGCACCCGTCAAGGCGTACTCGCTGGTTTCGTTAATGAGATGCAAGGTTTCGGCCCATTGGCTATCGTCATAGATATAGATCGTTAGCACAGGACCAAAAATCTCTTCGCACATGGTGCGGAACTTCGGGTTGGTAGTAACGGCAATAGTAGGCTCAACAAAATACCCAACTCGATCATCACAATTGCCCCCGGCGATTATTTCAGCATCCGATTGTGTTTTGATAAAATCGATGTAGCCCTTAATCTTAACAAACGCACGTTTATCGATGACGGCATTGATGAAGTTTCCAAAATCTTCCGGTGAACCCATCTGCATACTTGAGGTGTCCTTCAACAGGCGTTCCTTCACGGCAGGCCACAACGATTTTGGCACGTAACCGCGACTCGCAGCGCTGCACTTCTGGCCTTGAAATTCAAATGCGCCACGCGTAAGTGCGGTAGCCACTTCATTCGGCTTGGCCGAAGGATGCGCAATCACGAAATCCTTCCCTCCGGTCTCCCCCACTATGCGCGGATAGGTCTTGTATTTCTCAATGTTCGTTCCGATTTCCTTCCACAGATGCTTGAAGACTGCGGTTGAACCGGTAAAATGCAATCCTGCAAAATCGGGGTGATGGAAGATGACGTCGCCCGCGTCTTTGCCTTCAACCGTAATCATATTGATTACACCATCGGGCAAGCCGGCTTCTCTGAACAACTCCATAATTACATGAGCGCTGTATACCTGAGAATCTGCCGGCTTCCACACTACGGTGTTGCCCATTAGGGCAGCGCTTGCGGGCAAATTAGCAGCAATAGCAGTAAAGTTAAATGGCGTTATTGCAAACACAAAACCTTCAAGCGGACGGTATTCCAAACGGTTCCAAATACCGGACTGGTTGCCGGGTTGGTCGCGATAAATCTGTTGCATGTATGCCACATTGAAACGAAGAAAGTCGATCAACTCGCAGGCAGCATCAATTTCAGCTTGAAAAGCATTTTTGCTTTGCGCAAGCATCGTTGCAGCATTCATGCGCATGCGATAGGGCCCGGCAAGCAAATCGGCGGCACGGAGAAAAATGGCGGCACGCTGCTCCCAAGCAAGGTTTGACCATCTGCCTTTGGCATCTAGAGCCGCCTGTACTGCATTTTTTACATGCTCTTTACCTCCCCAATTGTAATAACCCAATACCTTTTGATGGTCGTGCGGTGGCGACATGGTTCGCTTATCCGCTGTGCGCACTAACTCCGATCCGATATACATGGGGACATCAATGGGCGATTGATTGTACATCGTCTTATACATCGATAGCAGTTGGTCACGATCGGCTGTTCCTACCGCATAACTGCGAACAGGTTCATTGACCGGCATTGGGACCTGGAAAACACCTTTGGGCATAGATCTGATTTTGGGCAAATGTAATAACAAGGGGATGGGTCATACCTATCAGGAAACAGCAGATCATCCGGAGTGGCAGGGACGCACCGCCGTGCATACACTTCCCCCAATCAGTGGTTGTCCCTTACGAGTCGAATAGATGTTACATTTCCGCTTCGCGATTCCACTTGAGCGATATAAACACCCGGGGAAAGTTCTTCCGCATTTACGCTGAACGCAGACGCACCTCCAGAATCATCACTTGCCACCTCTCTACCGCGCGTATCGAACAAAACCCACTTCCGAATGGGCTCTTGCATCGAGATTGACCACTGGGTTGTGGTCGGATTAGGACGTATATACACAGATGTATTCACGTTCAAATCAACTCCACTTGGCTCACAGGGCAATGCATTGATATACTCCCATATATCATCAATCATCAAAATGGGAACATTCAGATCTTCGGGATTCTCGCCCATTCGAATCCAAACAAGATTTTGGGAAGGAACTACACTGATGAACTGTCCATCGCGACCAATAGCTGCAAACATTTCCATGGGCGCATTGGGTGCATAATTATTCGGAAATACAAATTGTGACTCGGGAAGCATGAAGTTCTGCGTGTTGTTGAGCCAAGTGAGGTAGCCATACCCTTCATTGAGTGGTTGCGACTGGTGAGTCATGTCGTAGAAATATTGTTCATCCTGCAACAAATCGTTCCCATTCCAAACGCCCTCCGACAACAAAAGCAACCCAAAGCGCGCCATGGAGCGGGCATTTGAAAAAAAGACATTGTTGTAATCAATATTTACCCAGAGTCCTTGCATGCCGGTGGGTTGAGTAACTTGCTGAAAAGTCCAGGCATTGAGCGACATGCCCGTAGCCACCTGCATCACACTATCAAGAAGCGTGTAGGGCGCGTTGTGATATGCCCATCGCGTACCTGCATCGGCCAGGTATTCCAGACAAGGACTATCCGTGCAATCGTCATTCACCACTGCATCGTTCAGCCCGGTTGTCATCGTCAGCTGATTGCGCACGGTAATCAACTGTTCCTGCTCGGGCGTGCAAGAGGTCCATCCCTCACCGAGGTAATTTGACGTAGCATCCTGAATATCGAGCAGTCCCTGCTGTTGCGCCTGCCCCACCATAAATGCAGTCAGCGTTTTCGCGGCCGAAGCCCAATACCAGTTGGCTGTTTCGGAATGTCCGTTGAAATAGTTTTCCAATACAATTTTACCATCCTTCAACAACACAAATGCCTTCGATTGATTTGCTCCCAGAAATTGATAAAGACTATCAATTCGATCGTCGCACCAACCCAATTCTTGTGGATCGATGGAGGCCCATTCACCTGACGACGGCGGGAAATAGAGCGACTGCGCCTCCACATTGAAAACGAAAAAAACCAACGAAATGAAACCTATTCCACGTCTAACCATACCAATTAATATTTGTTGAATCGCTCGGTCTTTGCTCCATGAGATTTAACGAAGTAAGAACCTGCCGGCCAGCCGGCAATGTCCAATACTTCATTTAATCCTGTTGCTTGTTGCTGGACCATGATCCTACCGGCAATGTCGTAGATCGTATATTCCAGCGTTGGTTTAATCGATATCGTAATTTTATCGGTGCACACGGAAGGCCAAACACGAAGTTCATTTTCATAGGAAGGCTCCAACGCCTGCAGTGTAAGAGGGCTAAATCGATAGACCGTTCCACTCGAAGGTTCACTGTTCAAGCATTGAGTATCCAGTGGCTGTGTCCCGGAAGGAATAGCTGTAATTTGCGGTGCCTGCGGATCTCCGCCCAGCGCCCACAAGCCGGCCCAACCGCTTCCGTCGAACGACACATTATCACCTAGGAGTACGAGCGGCCCGGTGCCGAAGTAATGTATAAGCCCACCCGATTTTATCGTGTTTGGCCCATATCTAAACTCTATTACTCCGGAATTCTGGTACAGCCAGAGTTGAAAATTCGTAGTGTTGTAGAAGGAGTTACTCGCCTGAAATTCTCCATAAAATCCAACGTTCTTCCATTCAAGTTTAAAAACCTGATTCCCAGGAGGGCCTTCCAATTGATATGAAATAGGACTTACAGGGTCGTTATCGTTAGCCGTCATAATATCAGCGAAATAAGGAGCCAGTAGCTCGACAGTATCCGGACTAGCCTCATTTAAATTGACAATCTGGCTCCCGGGAGAAATTATTCCCAACGTATTGGTGACAGTTTCAAAGAGCGTAAACTGGAATCCGGTAGATGTTATATAGAATGGGTCGTCCCAAACATCTTCGTTACTAATAGAAACCGACTCAGACAGGTCGTAATAAGGTTCACTCAAAACAGTGAACCCATAAGGGAATGTTTGCGCATTCAACTCCGAAATGCAAGAAAGACATACAAGTAAACAAGTTAAAAAGAATCTCATTCCGACGAAATTATAAGTTCAAAGGTAAGACGATGCATTCAGCAATGGATTACAATAGAACAGGAAAAATGTGCTTCCAATACATACTTTAAGAAAAATGCGTACATTGTGTTCATTATCAAAAACAACTCACCAACCACTAGCAACATGAAACAACTTCTTTTATCAGGCGCTTTATTCCTCGCATCCTTTGCTGCAAGCGCGCAGAAAGTATACTCGGTTCAATACGCCAACCAGGCCGATGTGAAAGTCTTTGTCGTGAAATATGAAAACCAGGCCGACCTGAAAGTGTTCAAAGTAAAATACGATAACCAGGCGGGCGACAATAACGGAAAATGGTTTTTTACTCAATATGAAAATCAAGCGAAGAAGAGCATCTTCTTCGTGGATTACGAAAACCAGGCTGACCTGAAAATCTTCTTCGTTGATTATGAAAATCAGGCCGGCTGGAGAAATACCGCCAAGAAGAGTTTACTGTACTGATGCATTTTGCTCATTCGGTATACTCAACTGAAACAATCACCTCATTGCGTCTGCATAAAAACTGGTAAGGTGCATTGTATCCGAGAAATCGAAAATGCCCACTGTGCTTGATGCCCTTTTCCTGAAGGGCTTGTTCGAGTTTCGCTGCATACTTCTGAATATCCTTATCAGAAGCATAGCCACCGAATCGAATAGCCGCAACGTATTCCGGTTTGGTGGTTGAAATATGTACCGAAGGATCATTGGGCTTTGGAAGATTGTCGGGGGTCATTCCCTGCGGCATTACAAAGCTCATGGTCGAACCCGTTTCACTCATATCCATGTGTACCGGCGCCGTCATAGCTATCGACATTCCCTCCTGATTTCCCCCGAAAATGTATCCGGCGAGTTTGCGAAAACCGGGGTAAGCAACTTCCTTGTAGGTCGATGCGGTGGTCATTACCGTGGCAAGAGTGGCAGAAGGATAAAATCGGATCTCGAAATCCTTTTCTTGCTTAACCACCGTGTAGGGTTGTTTTTCAGTTTTGTTGGAAGCCATAAGTGTAAAGAGTTGAGTGATGGCGGGAATAATTGCAACCAGCAACAACACTAAAAATATTTTCTTTTTCATCGTCATTTCCGATGTTGGATACAAAAAAAGTAGTCGGAGTGTAAAGACCTAATGATCTAACTATGCATAACAACCGACAAGCATCATTGTTTAAAACGCTGCAACCGGCCACACCCGCAACCAATTGGAGTTTTTCCTATATTGCCATCCAAATCAAAACCAAATCAAATGAAAAAACCTTTACTCTTTCTTTCTGCAATCGCAATTAGTTCAGCCGTTTCAGCACAAACCGTAATTTTCGAAGACAACTTCGACTCATACACGGCCGACATGGGCGTGGCTGAACAAAGCCTTACCTGGGATACCTGGGACGGATCAGCAGCTCCCGACGCGATGGTTTCCACCGCATTTGCTTTCAGCGGTGCCAACAGCGCTAAAATTGAAGGCATGGCAACCGACCTAGTATTACCCATTGGCCCCTACTCAACCGGTAAATACGATCTTAAATTCAAAATGTATCTGACCGATGCAGGTGGATACTTCAACTTGATGCACCAATGGTCGGCAACCTCTACTACTTATCAATGGGCGTGCGATGTATTCTTTGCTACAGACGGCACCGTTACCTGGACAACAGGTGGCGCACAAGGTGGAACTTCATCTGTTGCTCCTGGTGAATGGTTCGATGTTCAGGTTACAGCCGACATGGACAACGATATGGGCTACATCTACATAAACGGAACAGTGGTGAATAGCTGGCAGTGGTCGCTCAACAATGCCAACGGTGCAGCAGGTCAAAATGTGTTGGCAGCTGCTGACTTCTTCGGCACGAACGACGCAGGCGGTGAAGGCCTTTACTACATCGACGATGTGCAGTTAATTGAAAGCACCGGTGTTTACACAGACGAAGTTGTAGCTGCGAACATTTCTATGTGGCCAAACCCTGCAAACAACCAATTGAACATTGCTTTGCCGGCGTCAACTCAATCTGCGAATGTTCAGATTTTCGATGCACAAGGTCGTGTGGTTACGAATACGTTGATAACAACTTCGATTCAAAACATCGATATCAACACCCTGGAAGCAGGTATCTACACCGTGCGCGTTGTGTGCGGCGAGAAGGTGTATGCGCAGAAGGTGGTTGTGGAGTAATTAGTGACTAGTGACTAATAGCGAATGGCGAGTGGCGAGTGTGCATTAGACATTGGCCGCTCGCCATTCGTCATTTTACCCCCCCTATTCTTTCACGAATCGCAGTCGTGTAACGGATAATGAGGGCGAGGTAAGTTGAAGAATATAAGCGCCTGTGGCCAGTGATTGGGTTGGGATATTGATTTCGGTAGCGATCTCGTTTCCACTCAAAACCATGCGACCATCGGAATCCAAAACTGACCAGCTCAATTGCATTCTGCTTTCTAGTTGAATCTGCAGATACTCATTAGCCGGGTTAGGATAGAGCCTCACATTCCCGAGAAGACCGTGTTCATCAACAGAACTGATTACATCAATGACTATGCATGTTGTATCGCTCTGACATGTTTCGCCCAGCATTTCATACACACAAAGACTGGCCGGATTTCCGCTCCATTCCGCTACAGCCGATGTTACAACTCTCACACTGAAAAGGTCCAACTGAGGCTGTGTAAGCCTGTTCTCCGGGCATACCATTAAATGTGATGTTGGACGCTTGTGCTCCCGGGCCGAGGAGTTGCTGCTGTACAAGCTGAGCGATGGTTTGGGTAGGGTTGATGAGGAGTTGGGCGTTGGAAAACTTTGCTTGCGCAAACAAAAAGACAACAAAGAATGGAATTCGGATATTGGCTATGAAATGGAATTGCATTGGGGGCGAAGGTAGGATTCTGGTCCGAATTCGAACTAAACAACCCTGAATTCTCAAATCCGAATCTGAAGTTTTGAATTTCCATAAAATTCGCACCCTGAAATGACGAAATGCGTATGTCATTTATATACATTCGCTGCAGCTAAATACCACAGACATCATACGTCTTAACCAATTAACCAATGAAATTACTACTTTCTAAGGCCTGGAATACAATACTGTCAGGTAATCCAAACCGTTTCAATTTGACAGCAAAAATGCTGACTGTAATGGTAAGCCTTCTTACCGCTTGCAATGCCCTCTTTGGACAAACCTTGATTTAAATTTTTATGCTCAGAAAATTACAAAACCTAATAAAGAATCTTCAGATTTTAGTTCTCATAACTTGTTTGTGTTCATCTGACTTGAGTTTATTCGCACAAACTTTTCCAAACGCCGCACAACTATCAACAGGTCAAGGTCAGGCCGGTCAAATAGATCCGCTCTGGCTTTCATCGGATTGGTTCGAGACACCTCCGACCAGTCCCATAGGTATTGCATTCGACTCATGCTTAATCAATAATTCATGCGCTCCCGGAGCATGGGTCGATCCAACAACACTTCCTCCTCCGGTAAACAATGCCAATTGGATAACTGGCATCGATGTTCCATGCGACCAAAATTTGGGAGACGGATATCAGTTTTTCCGACTGCCTCTCAACCTACCTTCTACATGCAACGGAGAGAGTATTCTTGATGAAGGGGTTTATCACTTATTCCTTAGTGGCTACGCAGACAATTCAATTCACGATGTATTTATCAACGGTATAAGTCAAGGAATAAGCGGAGGCGATTTCACCCCCGGAGGCTTCCTGCAAATGGACCTCGACGGGCCCTGGCAAGCGGGTGCAAACTTCGTCGACATTCTTATTTATAATATTCCAAATGGCACATTCAACCCATACGGTTTACTGCTAGTGGCTGATAGTAACGCAGGTGCGAACTCGGATCTTGACAATGATGGAGTCGCTGACTTTCTCGATGAATGCCCTTGCCTTCCCGGAAACAATAGCAATGGGTGTCCATCCGATGAATTTCAATTCACTCTATGTAATGGTGAATCATTGACATTAACTGCTCCGGTGGCCGGTGATTATATCTGGAGCACTGGTGAAACAAGCGCATCTATTATTGTTACACCCGAAGAAAACACTGTCTATGAACTCAGTATTGTCGATGCATCACAGAATAACTCAACCTATATTTTTCAGGTCAATGTGAATATGAGCTACGTATTCATGAGTTCCATTGTGCTTTGTGAAGGTCAAACACTCATCATTGACGGAAACATAATTCAGAATTCAGGAATTTATGAATCCGTATACTCAACCATTGAGGACTGCGATTCTGTCGTCATCAATGAAGTATCCATACTTCCTTCTTCAAGTTCAACGTTTCAGTTTAATTTATGCCGAGGTGATAGCTTGATATTCAATAACTCAGTGTACAGCACATTCGGTGAGTTTATCTTCACTAATGTCGCGGAATCTGGTTGCGATAGTCTTGTGATATTGGATATACAAGAAATAATCTGCATTCCCTGCCGATATTTCTTCCCCAACATTTTCACTCCCAATGGAGATGGTCTTAATGACGTATTCGACATCAACGAAGGAAACTGTGTGAAAGATGGTTACTTAGTAGAAATCTATAATCGATGGGGAATGCAGGTATATTCCTCAAATTCTCCGGAGCAATACTGGAATGGTCAATATCAAGGTGAATTGTGTTCTGATGGAACATATTATTACGTTTCAAACTACATTGATGAAGGCGGTATAAAGAGAAGAAAAACGGGTTATCTTCAGCTACTCGCAAATGACTGAATTATCCTGAAACTCACCCACGCTTGATATTCTGCGCCAACAGATATATCACCGCCATGCGCACAGCGACTCCGTTTTCGACCTGATCGAGTATTATACTCTGATCGCTATCGGCAACGTCGCTGGTGATTTCCACACCGCGGTTGATGGGCCCCGGGTGCATCACGACAATCTTCTTGGATAAGCTATTGAGCATCGCCTTATCGAGTCCGTATTGCATGCTGTATTCGCGTA